>JACDCB010000082.1 GCA_013694585.1 Candidatus Nitrosopumilus sp.
GTTACCAATGCTAACATTTATCCAAAACAAATCCAAAGAATTGAATATTGAAAATATTGAGTACTGTATACTTTCAAAATCTATTCCTCAAAGAGTAAAACAACAGCTTGGTGAAAATGGCATTAGCTTCAGTAGACTAGTCAGCGAAGAAGTATTGGACAAAGTAAGTAAATTTAACAACATCATAATAATAGATAGGATCGAATATGATCCGGTATTCGGTTACACTGGATCTCCAGTCAGACTACTGAGGGAATGCTATCCCGATGGAATGAACCAAGTGTACGCTAGCATCTTTGATTCGTTACCTCAGCCTGGTAAGTATAATGAACCTCTTAAATTGGCAATTGAAGTTACATCTAAATTTAATTTTCAGTCAATACATGTAATTTCTAATAACGAAGGAATAGACTCGATCTTTATCGGAGACCTCACATATTCTTTTAATGAAGCCATTCAAAGATTTAAGTCAATAACTCAACCAACCGCCGAATCTTCAAAATCCGCGTTCATTTCCGGTAACACTAATTATTCCTGCCAGATGACGCTCGGAAATAGTTTAAACCTCTTATGGAATAATTACCATGCAGTGAGAGACAATGGAATAATAATATTATTATCGGAAAATAGAGGGGGAGTAGGTAATGGGGCATTGCTTAAACTAATTGAAAACAGACTGGATTTAAATGGACTGAATAAATATCATTATACAAAAGATTTGGAACACATTAATTTTCTCAACATATTAAGAGAAAAATATGAGATCTTTTTAATTTCAAGTCTTCCTCGAATCTATTCCGACAAATTGGGATTGAAATCGCTGCAAAGGATAAAGGATGGATTAGATCTAATAATTGAGAAGAATAGTAAATATTCAAAATCCATCATAATTCCAAATTCGGAAATTACATTGGTTAGTGTCTGAACATTCGAGTAAATAACGGAATCGAGGATGTTTGTATTTCTCAACATCACATTGTTGTCATTAGTCAACCTAAAAAAGACAATTTTTTTTAAAGATTGGAAAGGCTAGACTTAATTTCTCGTAGATTCGCGTCTGTCTTAAACCCAGTCGATGAAAAAATGGTCGGGCTGGCGTTATACCCATCCATAATTAATTTATCAACTATCTTAGGAAGTGGATGGGTACTATTCTTCATTAATTTGCCAAATTCGTCACTAATGTAATGATACGGAATATGATCTAATTCTTTAGAGGCAATCTCGAAAAACCTCTTCATATGATTTATATTTTGAAATCCAAGTTTTGATTCTTGTGCTTTTCTTGTTTCCGATTCAAGTATTTCAGCCAGTATTTTGAAAATCACATTTTTATCGAACATGCGAGATATCCATAATGGACCACCCATCCTCATTTTTTTCTGACACAAAGGACAATTAATATCAGAAAAACTTTTTATCATTAATTCTCGATATCCACATTCGAAACAATGAAGAACAGATCCTATTTTGTCAGATATCTTATTCGCCAAGTAATTGCTTTTTGATACTTTGCAATAAATTCGAATATAATTTCTGTATGAATGTGCAAATATAGGAGTAATATACAGGTCAAGCCTGGAAGCAATTAACGCTGTACAAGATAGTAACAATCTTGTACCTATTTCCAGAGAATACATAGTTCTCAAAGGTGTTCCATAATATTTTCTATAACAAACTCGTGGATAAACACCTAGCAGTACCGCGGTATCGGTTGCAGTAATTGAGATCATACCGTCATTTTCAACCGCACGCAAAATACAATCCAAAAAAGGTGCAGGCGTTCCGAAAGGATCCAAATCAATTATCGTCGCGCGATTTTCAAAATTGGAACTAGCGGACAGGAAACTACAGGTTTCTAAAGTATAAAAATCACACTTGTGGTATACATTATTTATTATGGTATTAACCTTCGCAGTTTGAGATGATAACATATTAAAATCATTAAAAACCACTTTCTGAATCTGTGGGATCTCTTTCCCGACCCTTACTCCTCTTGCTCCCAACCCACACATGGAATCGACAAAGGAAATATTATTTCGTGACTGATCAATGTAATGCCGGTATATCAAAATAGAAATATCTCTATTAAATTTTGCTGCCGGGTTAAAGAAAGCAGGAAATTTAGGAGGCTCCTTTTGGGCTAGTGCTTGCGATGGGACCAAAAGTGTGACCTCCCCTTCTTTGATCTTTGACCAATCATACGTGGTGTTCTTTCTTTCCAAATAATAAAGGGAGGCACATCCCATATTTATTCAATCTCAATTCCATCCTATGGAAGTAAAATAATATTACACTAACAGCCCTCTTACCTATAAGAAGGTCAGCACTAGTCATTTGGAATTTCTTGTTTTCGAATTAAACTCATTTATTGGGGAATTGGCTTTTTCTAATTGTGAATTTTCTTGTAAAATTGCAAAGTAGCTACCGCAACAAAGACTTTAAATGATTGAGGATTTGAAAAGATTGTTTAAAAAAAAGATTCCCATATTTAGTCAAATCGTATATAGTTCGAAGGAGTAGCAATTTCATATTTTTCTAGTCATAGAATTTATCTCTTTAATAACCCTCGTTTTCTTCAGAATTTCTATTTTCGAAGATTGATCCTTGAATTTAATCCTAGTAGATATAACGTATACATCTATGGTGGATGAGAAATAAACAAATTTTCAATTACAGGGGTTAAATCATATGGTTTAACATTGTTCTTTCCGGATCAAATTGATAACCTATTGTAATTGTAATTCATTCTAACGATCCATAGTATTGATTATCAATACATCAAGGAATTTGCTTTTGTTAATTCTTTCCCATTATTTAATCAAATTAATGATATGCCATTTGTACCAGATTCTTGTAACTGGTTTGGGAATGCGATCTGCAAGTAATCCTGTCTCCATATCTATTCCTTAGGTTAAACACAATGGGCCAACATGTTTGATACCTTTAAATACGTTCATGAGATTGCTTTTTTCTGTATTTGATACGAGCTAAAGGTCCAGAATTATTTAGCACTAGAAGATTATAGGTATCGGTAATAGAAACTGAACCACTTTTAATCAATTACGATGGGTTCAAAAAATCTGCAAAGCCAATCTATGATTTGCTTCAACTTTTTGCAGCAAATTAACTCATTTATATGAGTATTGGAGGGTATTTGGTTAATATAGGATTAGTGAATTCAACAAGAATAGATTAAATTGCTGTTAGGCGGAATTGATGAAGCTGGGCGAGGCTCTGTAATTGGTCCGCTAGTAATCGCAGGTATCTCATTCGACTCAACAGGAATAGAAAGTATCAGGAATGAGGGCATAACAGATTCTAAAAAACTTACAGTCCAAAAAAGAGAAACAATGTATACTAAGATTTTACAATCAGCTGTTTCTGTTTTCGTATGCAGAATTAATCCGATGACTATTGATAAATACGTGAGCCACAAAAAATTGAATGTCCTGGAATCAAGATTTATGACAATCACTGCAGACAATATTAGCGCAGACAAAATTATTATTGATGCATGTGATGTAAAGCCCGATCGATTTAAGCAGTCAATCCTAAAAAATTTGACAAATAAGTCAGTCAAAATATACTGTTTTCACAAGGCTGATGCAGACAATTTGATAGTTTCGGCAGCATCTGTAATAGCCAAGGTAACTAGGGATAGAGAGATTAAGAAAATAGAGGAAATCTTATGTAAAAAAATAGGGTCAGGATATCCATCTGATCCATCAACAAAATTATTCTTGAGAAATCATCTTTTTAATAATGAAACGAAAGAATACATCAGGTTCTCGTGGAGCCCTGTCAAGAACCTAATGAATGAATGTGCTCAAACAAAGCTTTTCTGATAAATACTTCCACCGATCAAACATCTTAACCTAGATATTTTGCATGAATTAATGAATGATCCTTATCAAAAGGCTCAAGATTAATAATCTGTAAAATTTGGAATTGATTATTCTCGAGTTTCTTTGCTTCGTTTTGAGTTACCAATTTAGGATCTGTCAGTACGTCAATACTTCTTGTCTTAATTACTATTATCAAATCCCCTCCGGATTTTAAGTAACATTTGCAGTTATTGATCGCGATATCAGTTTGATCTGGTTGTGCAATATCTGAGTACACTACATCCACCAATCCATAGTACGAATAATAATGCAAAAATCTTCTTGCATCCAATAAAATAGGAATAATATTTTTTCTTCTTGAGGCGACATTTTCCAAAAATTCCCTTGCAACACGGATAGATGGTTCGACTGCAAATACCATCCCTTTATTTCCCACTATATCTGATACATGACTCACGGTTGTTCCAGTTGACGCACCCAAATAAAGGACTGAAGAAGATTCCTTAATTGGATTTTCTTTAAGATTCTTCAACAATGCTCCGGCTAATTTGCTTCTATAAGGTTCCCAAATTCTATATTCAAGATCGTCAATTTTTATTATTTTTTC
>JACDCB010000103.1 GCA_013694585.1 Candidatus Nitrosopumilus sp.
CTATACTGCTATGCCACATGCAATTTTTAGCTCACCACAAGTAGCAGGAGTTGGTTTTACAGAACAAGAATTACGAAAGAAGGGGACAGAACATCTTAAATCCACATATCCATACATTCAGACAGGAATGGGTGAAGCAATAGAAGATAGAGATGGGTTTGTTAAATTTCTAGTTGATAAAAACGATAGGAAAATTCTAGGCTGTCATATAATGGGAACTGATGCTTCTACTTTAATACACGAAGTATTGGTGGCAATGAGGACAGGAAATGGTAAGATAGATAGCATTACAAATACCATACATATTCATCCAGCACTTTCTGAAGTAATCGCTAGAGCGGCTAGTGGAATCAATTAGATAAACTATACTCTTAGAAGATAAAAGATTTTGATAGTGTTTCTGCTTTGTTACATAACTAAACGAATTACTGAATGTTAACGAATTCAAATCAATATAGATGTGGACAATGTAAACATCATTTAACAGCCAAGAGGAACTAAATCAACATAATAGCAAACATCAACAATAAATATACAAAATGGTAAATATATTGTATACATCCATCATAAAATAGACTTTCAAATTTCATCGTAAAAATACGTATTCTCAATGGATTAAATGTATGAGTATAAAATGTTTAAGAAGTGCTCAAATCCCAAGGAGGACTTTCAAAAAACTGTCCGGCAGGACTATAATGAGTTTGCGGACAAACTAATAAGGACAAAATTAGCCTTATACAGGATACACAAAATAGAGAACCGAAAGGATGAGATTGGAGTAGCCTTATGCAAATCGGATATTGACAAGATGAGGAATCAAAAGACATGTGCAATGCCTATATGGATAATTGGGAGTTCTTGTCCTCTCCTTAATATCTGATCTAATGCATATCTTAGAACTGACCGTCAACGACGGGTCTAAAATCTCAATTATATGACTGATATATGTAAACCCCATGATTACCTAACATGTAAACAAATCCCACCCTATTGCTTATCGCAATGTTCCATGCTTTTAGATTCCCTATTTTTGTGAGCTTCAAATTCACTCTTGTCTATATAACGCATATTTGAATGAGAACTTTATTAACCAAGAGAGAAAAGGAAATTGATAATTTGCAAAATTTAATTTGGTCGAGGTTTATCCTATTTTGAAGTAGTTAATGGTCAATATTATTGATATGTCGTTAGGTATGATAATCGGTATGATTTTAGCTCCAATTATGATGAAAGGTGTTAAAAAGTTACATCAAGAGTACAGAGTCAATAAGATTTTAAAAAACCTTAAAGAACTGAGAGTAAATGAAAAACCAGAAGATGAAAATAAGAATAATACTTTCTTACCATAATTTCAGTATTTCAGACAAAATTTACCATCAGATCATTAGTTAAATAGTTCATATATCAAAGTCTATTTCGTATTACTTTTATTTTTAGGGTTATCTGAGTTATTTAGCAAACAGCTTTTTGTAATTTTATTATGTACAACATAAAGCGCCCAAATCATTATTACTATAGATAGTAATCTCAATGGAATTTGATAGTTTGTTAAAAATCCTGTAGCTATTATTCCCGCTCCTCCAAATGTGGATATTATGAGAAATCCGATCGATGAACAACTTGCACATGCACTAGACACTATTCCCAATAAGGAGCCTGAAAGCAATGATGATTTGTTTATTCTTAACTTCGATGTTCTTATTACATATATATTCATAGACATCACGATTCCTAAAAGAGCTGCACTTATGTTAGTAATTACAAATCCTATTTGTGCATCATCAGGAACATAAAAATAAAGAATGGGTGAGAAAAATAAAAGTTGATCAAAAATATTAAAAATTATCCAAAATGATGAAAAAACAATTACAGATATTCCTGTGTAAAGAACGGGATTTGAAAGATAAACTAACTTTAATGCAATTGGGAGTGTAGTTCTCAATTCTTTAACTGAAGAATAAATATTGTTTTTCATGTCCTTCCTTATTTAAAAAATATGTATTATTAGTTACTCGCTGTTGACCTTTTCTATTTCCAACTGAAATACTGGAAATGGTTTTGGACCTTCGATTTTCTGTGGGTTTGAACCATCATTTTTAACTATAATGAAGGATGGTGTTTCGGTAAATCCTAATGAGTTGGCTAAAGATATATCTGATTGTACATGCTCCTCGTACTTCTTGGTATCATAGCAAGAATTAAACTCAATCAAGTCAATGCCTTTAATTTGTGATGCATATTTCTTGAGGTTTTCAGTGCTAACCCACCCTGAATCTATTTGACCTTGATTTTCATATAATATGTTATAATATTCCCAAAACTTTTCTTGATCGTTAGTACACTGGGCCGCTAATGCAGCTTGCATTGAATCTAATCCTCTATTTGGAAGATGTTTAAAAACATATGCTACATCGCCGTTTTGAATATACGTGGAGTTAATTTGCTGTTCGGTATTATCAACATGTCTTTTACACATTGGACATTGAAAATCACTAAAATCAATAATCGTTATAGGAGCAGTCTCGTTTCCATAAAAAGGAGATCCCTGTTTTATCAGTGTAGATAGTGCTAAAGGATTATTATCTGTTACATTATTATTTCCAGGCTCTTGTGTTTGTGCTAATACATTCATAGATCTAGTTGGATTATTATCAAAAAATCCAAAAGATGAGATGAATACTGTTATTGCTAAAAATGAAAAAGCAATCAAAGTTAATGGAAAATTCTTTTTATCAGCCTGCAAATTCTCGTTATCTAGATGGAAATTATTCCTCTCAAATTTCATAATTCTTTGGATTATAAACTACTATAAGTTGATTCCCTTTAACCATTAAAGAAGTAATTTAACTATTAAACTATGTCGATAAATAGTCCCGTAATGTTTACACTGATATGTCCCAAATAAAAAACTTGATACCAATAGAAAGTCTAAGTTATAACGCAAGGAGATCATTAATAAAAGGCATTTTTGTTGGGAGTATTACAATAATCATTTATTTACTCGTTGTTATTTTGACGACACCTAATCTTTCTCCAATTAATGCAACCTTTGCAGCATTGAAAACCAATTCAATGATCATAATAGGATTAGGAATTGGAATAGGGGCGCAAATTTTTATATCAAGTTATAGGAAAAATCGGGGTTGTGAAATCAATAGCAGGAATGAGGATAATAGAAGAGGAAGATTTTACAATCTAACAAAAGGTAGGAGCATATGGGGTAGCGGCGACACTACAACAGGAGGCACGACTGCTGCATTAAGTTCCTTTTTTTCATTCTTTTCGCTAGTACCATTGGGATGTTGTGGCAGTTGGCTTTTGATATTATCGATGTTACCTTCGATATTTGGAACCACCGCATCAATAGTGTTGATAGAATATTCAAAAATGCTATCATACCTTAGTCTTGTGATCGTCTTTGGCTTTGCATTTTTATCAGCTTACAAATTGAGAAAGAGACTAAGGCTGATTGATAAATCTAGTCAAAATAAAGATAATGGCTAGGTATCCTATAACAATCAAGCAAAATAGGTTAGCAAAAATGAAGACTGTCAGGAGATATGCAACAAATGAATAGATTTACAAAGTTAATGACAATAACAATGTCTATTGCAATTATTGCAGTAGTGATGATATTCGTTTTACCAAAGATTGATTATTTTTCTATAAACTCACAAAATCTTGACCCAGGGATACAATCTTTTAATAAAAGTATTGTTCCGCTAGATCAAATCGTAAGTGGCGGTCCACCTCCAGATGGTATACCTTCTATTGATAATCCCCAATTTATTTCGGTAAAAGACGCAGAAAATTTTATGACTGATTCAGATCTGATTTTGGGTGTTATGGTTAATGGAGATGTCAGAGGTTATCCATTGCAGATTCTGGTTTGGCATGAAATTGTAAATGATATTGTTGGAGAAACTCCGATTGCTGTTACATATTGTCCTTTATGTTTTACAAATCAAATATTTAATAGAACTCTAACAGATGGACAGATTCTTGAGTTTGGGACAAGCGGTAAACTATACAATAGTAATCTCGTTATGTATGATAGAAGGACGAATTCTTTATGGAGTCAAGCTATGGCTCAAAGTATTGCGGGTGAACTCGCAGGAATAGAACTTGAGCGAATTCCATTTGATTTAGTTACTTGGAAAGATTGGAAACAGATTTTTCCTGACAGCA
>JACDCB010000111.1 GCA_013694585.1 Candidatus Nitrosopumilus sp.
AGACCTTCGACAATTTGTTTATCGGAGGTTTCAATAATCTTTAATTTTAGGTTGGGTGGTGTAACTATTTCTAAATGCTTGATATCAGTATAGAAATTCCAAACTTCATCTACGTTACAATTGACGATGAATGATTGTTCAAAGGATCTCAATTTTCAATATATCACCAGATAAAGTCAATTTTTAAGTTTTTCTAGAATTAGAAATTCATTTCCGTCGACATCTTTAAACATCGCATGAATTCCTAGAATAGATTTTAATGGACTACGAGAAAATGTAACTCCTCTTGCTTTCAGATCATTAAATGTACTATGAATATCATTAGTTCTAAAAAATATCACGGGCATTGGCTTTAGATCTTTTTTGGAAATTAGTGATTTTGGATACAGATTAATTGAGGAATTCGATGATCTGGGTGCTATCTCCACCCATCTAAAGTTTGATTCTAATTCCAAATCACATATAACTTCAAAGTCTACCTTTTCGACCCAAAAATTCAAAGATTCCTGCTGATCTTTTACAAATATCGATGTTGAAGCAATTCCAGTTATCACCATTTATCTAATTAATTCACAATCATCCCGCTTTCCTTTTAATGTTTTATGTTGTATTGAAATGAGAAAATTATTTATTTAGACGTTTATGAAATCAATTGTTCTAATTTTAAATCCATTCATCTTTTACTATATGATAAATCTTCTTTCTTGTGTCATCTAGATTAGTCTTTTCAATAATTAGTCCTTGATCTTTTAGTTCTTCCAACCCTGTTTGAACAGTTCTACGTGGTAAATTAGTAATACTAATTAATTCGCTTTGTTCCATAGAATTTCTTGTTCGAATAATATAATAAATAAACTTTGTAGCTGGACTACCTTTGGCTATTTTTTTCATACTGGAAATTCCATAACTAGATGGGGATAAGAATCCCTTTCTCTGCGATTCAATGGATATTACGTTTTCCAAATTTGTTTCACCAAGATTTACCCTTTGACCAAATTCAGCAATCATTGCTGCCTGTTGAATTTCCAGAGGAGTTTCAAATATAATTTTGTTCGGAGATATTTTTGATGTTACTGCACCAACTATATTCCATTTAATATTCCCTTTTTCGTCGTATATACCTACAGCATACCCCAGATTACCTTCAAGGAGAATTTTTTCTGAACCCACTTCTATGGCCTCATTGATTTTAGTAATTGTTTGATCAAATGAAAGCTGTCTTCTCGGATCTTTTTTTCCTACTTTCCAAAGTGCTACTAGGTCTTTAGACCTTAATTTGGCTGCAATCTGTTTCTTTTTTTCTAAAGATAATTCAATATTATTTTCACCTACTTCAATAATGTCAAACCCCAGCTTTGAGGCATCTTCAACGTATTTATCAAATGATTTTTCCAACAACGCATATTCTGTAAGTGTACTCCCAACGGAAACCAATATGTCATGTTCATGGTAGAAATTTATCCGATCCATCAGTTGATCGTTTGAAATCAAGAGGGGTAGAGGACCATAAATTTTTACAATATCGATTAGCGGGGAAATTATTTTGAAATTCGCACTATCAAATCCTTGAAATTTATCTACGATATATGTAATTCCTTCTTTCCTCGGTTTCTGCCAATCAATCCTTTTAGTAGATAAATGGTCGAGCATAAGTATCAATAGGGAAAGAGGTATATTGAATTATACCTTTATGATTTATGGCGGTATATTGCAGAATCTTTAATTATACCGTACCTAGTAGTCGTATAGAAGAGAAGATAATCAAATGGGAATAACCCTAAAAAGAGTTGTTGAAAATATTAATACTCTATCAAACAAACAAAATTCCGAGATTGTTATCAATTATCATAATTATCTAATTGAAAAAGGTAATTCGATAAATAGCCAAATAGCCTACTTGAAGGCTGTTTATTATTATGCAAAATATTTAGAAAATAAGAACATTATGGATGTAAAGCAAAAAAATGAAATCATAAATTATCTAAATACAAAGATAAAAAATCATGATTTAGAGAAAAAATATTTGACAACATGGAACGATTATTTATTAAAACTT
>JACDCB010000163.1 GCA_013694585.1 Candidatus Nitrosopumilus sp.
ACTGTAAGTGCATCATTATTATTCTCAATCTTATCATGATGGATTAATATGATGCTCAGTCTGAGAATATTATGCTTCTGTCTAAGAATGGAATGATTTGTATAACCTTTTACAATGGTCAATCAAAGGCGTCACAATAAATGAATTTTTTTAAGGTAAATAATGTTAATACTACCTTGCTGTATGAGTTATTGCAATTCCAGTTTTAGGTATAATGCCAATCTTAAATAGAATTTCATTTACTATAAATTCTTCCAGATGTAATTCGATAAAATAATCTTCCTAATTCATACTTTTGAATCTAATCCAATAGCACTGGTGGTTTCTCTTGACAAATCGGGGTATGATTATATATGTATTTTTTAAGGATAGACTACTAAAATAAAGGTACATGTATAAACTATCTTCTCCAGTCTAGTTCTGCTTCTTATTAATATATCATTGATGATAAGAAGGGAACTAGGCTTTAGCTTCTCCCCTTAACTTTACATAGCCTCTTTGATTTAAATTATTTATTAACTAAAGTTCAATTGTATTATTGTTACTATAATGGAAAGGATTCACAGATTGATTCATTATCCTATACATTTTTTTATATTAGAAATAAATTTCAATACAATATCGTTGTTAGGAAGACCATGACCACATTATATTTGTGAACTACTGTTAATCGGTAACATCATAGCAAATCTGCTTAAAATTGAGGCTGAAACACCAAGAATATTCTTTTAGCTTTCTTTAAATTTAATTTTCTTTTGTGTAATTAGATCTAATAATGAATGAAAATCATCATCTTATCTCAGCTTCAAAATTTATTGATTACAGATCGTAGCCCATTATAATTTTCCGTAGATATAATCGCCTTTTCTATCTCATCCAGAGAAAATCTGTGAGTTATCATTTGAGACAAATCGATATCCTTAGCTGACGCTAATCTAGATGCTTCTACAAGCATTTTAGGGACCGAACTGAAACTACCTGAAATTGAAATTTGATTGTAATGTAACCAGTTAGGGTCTATCGTAAATGGAATATTTCTTTTTGACATACCTGCAAAGATCATAATTTTAGAATTTTTACTTGATATCCTAATTGCAAAATCCAATGCAGCACGGTCACTAGTAGCTATAATAACAACACTAGCGCCAACACCTTTTGTGGATTTCCAAATCTTATCCTCTAATGATCTAATTCCGTCGATATCATTATCCTTCGGAAAAGAAACTACTAAATCTGCTCCCAGTGATTTTGCTTTTTGCAATCTTGAGGGTATTTTGCCAATGATAGTCACGAATTTTATATCAAGAATTTTTTTGGCAATTTGTAGGTTAATTAATCCCAAAGGGCCGTCTCCAAATATTACAACTGTATCTATTACTTTTCCAGACGTGGTAATAAAGTTATTAAAAGCATTCAAACAACATGCAAGTGGCTCAAGCAAAGATGCTTCTTCATTACTTAAACTATCAGAAATAGGAACAAGTCCGCCAATCGCTATTGTACTTTGTGGTATTTTAATATATTCTGCAAATCCACCATTTACAGTAGAACCTATCTCTTTTAGATCATCACACATATTATATTGTTTGATATTACAGTACCAACAGCTAAGGCATGGAACTAAGGGAGAAACCACTACTCTAGATCCAATTTTAATAGAGCCATTACTGAAGCTTGTATTGTTTTGAATTACTTCGCCACAAATTTCATGACCTAATATAATAGGAGGTTTTACTTTACGGTGTCCATTCCTAAATACTCGAGCATCATATCCACATACTGCACAAGAATTCACCTTGAGTAGGATAGTTTGTTCATTTTCTTTGTTTTGAGAAAGTTTTATCTCTTTAATATCGATGAACTCTGGTTTAGAAAATACAGCCGCACGCATAAAATCTTTTGCGAGTCGTAACAATCTTAACACTTTTACTGAAAATTCTATTTAAGAAATCAGATATAATCATCTATAGGAATATTGTACAGTAATATTGTACAATAAAGTATTATAATTTTTATAAATGAAAAGGAGTAAATTATCTGATTGAAAACATTCCCGGAAAAAGGCAATGAATCTTGGTAACCCTCTTTGATCCTCACATTCATATGTATTCAAGGACTACTGATGATTATGAATTAATGTCAAAGGCTGGGATAGAAATTGTAGTGGAACCATCTTTTTGGCTAGGTGGTCTCAGAACATCCGTAGGGACTTTTATAGATTATTGGGAACACATAAT
>JACDCB010000167.1 GCA_013694585.1 Candidatus Nitrosopumilus sp.
ACCCTAGGAGTTGCAAACAGGTTAATCTTATCTTTGCCTAGGATTTTATTAACCATTTCAACAAGATGTAGGACAGTAGTGGGTACTCCCGCCCCGGTATTAAATACCTCCCCTACAGCATTTTGGGATTCTATGGATAACATATTAGCCTCCACTACATCCTTTATGTTTACAAAGTCTCTTACCTGTAATCTGTCTCATAAATTGTGACAGGTAAATTTTTCAGTAATCTACCAATTAAAATGGCAATAACTCCACTGTATTCGTTGTTGCTTTGTCTTGGTCCGCAAACATGGAAATATCTTAGCAATACTGATACTAACCCAAATGTTTTCCAGCATGAATATAGATAATTTTGAATAGATAATTTTAAAGCACCGTATGGTGAATTTTAAAGCACCGTATGGTGAGGTAGGTTTGAATAATGTGTCATCGGTTGTTGCATTTTTTGATTCTATATTCCCGTGCACTGCAGAAGAGGATGCAAAAATAATTTTTTAGCACCTGATCCTATGTAGAAATCTAATACTTTCATACTCAATGCAACATTCGAAATGAAAACTAGGTCTGGATTATTTACTGAAAGAGTACACTAGATATTGCAGCTTCGTGAAATACAACGTCCAAACCCTTGAGGACTTTTACTATCTCGTGAATTTGAGATATATTGACTTTAATTACCTGAAGATGTGGATTGTTTAAATTTTTTTTATATTTTGTTTATACTGCAACTGCTCAAATCATCTAAAACATAGGGTTCATATCCTTTTTGAAGTAAATTATCAACAATATGACTTCCAATAAATCCCACCCACCAGTAACAAGAACTCTGTTTATAGATACCAATTAAATATTTATTCTAAAAGGTTCACACAAATATATTAGCAATTTTGTTGGAAAAGGTGCATACTTTGAACTTCAAATAAAAGACAAGTTTATTTTATAGTATCAAAAAGAGCGCGTGTACAATAGTGATTTGACATTAATCTCATCAGTTTAATTCAGCGAATCTTATCATCATATGGAGTAATTTTTAAGGAAACTTTACAGGCAGTGTTCACTTCAAGAATACTCTATATTAAGAAGCTCAAATGCTTTAAAGTACTGTGAGCATTGAACAAATATTGAACATATTAAACAATGCATTTTGAAAAATCAAGCCTTGTGGTATAGATGTTCCAACGTTGCAGTGACTTTCACAATAAAAATAATTAATCGCAAAATCAAATGGTTATACTACCTAATCAATATTTTTAATTGGAAACTACAAAACAAATTGAATAATATGAAGTTATCTACAGAGTCAGGGCTTCCAAGTAAATTTCTCAGATTGTTTAAAAAATTCATAAGCGTTATAAAATGTTACCTTCTCTATATCTTCCTTTTTGCATGAATTCTTTCTCATTTCTCTTGCTGTTAGTGGCACACTCAATGGATCAGAAACACCCCAATCAGCTGCGCTGTTTACCATAATTCTATCGCTTCCATATTTATTGACAATTTTTATTACACGATCAGGTGATAGCTTTGTTATCGGATAAACAGAAAGTCCTGCCCATGCATCCATTTCTAAAGTTCTTTTAATAGTTTCTTCGGTATTATGATCGATTAGAATTTTACTAAAATCATAGTTACCACTTTCAAAAATTTTTTCCATCCTCCTCATTCCTTCTAGTTTGTTATGATGTGGCAAGTGTATCATTGCCAGCATATTTTCTCTCTTGCAGATTTCTAACTGTCTTAAAAACACTTCTTCTTCTAAATCGTTGATGAGATTATAGCCAATTTCACCCAAGGCAACAACTCGTTCTCGTTTTAGAAAATTTTCTTTTATCATTATATCCAACGCATCTAACGCCAGAGGTCTCTCTACCGATTCCTTTGGGTTTACGGATATACAAGTAAAATGCTCAATTCCAAATTCTTTTGCTCTTTGGGTTTCAAAAGAAATCATATGTTCCCAATAATCAACAAATGTCCCTATACTTGTACGTGGGGCCCCTAGCCAAAAGGAAGGCTGAACTATTACTTCTATAGATGCTATGGACATTTTTTCGTAATCATCGGTAGTTCTCGAATACATATGAATATGCGGATCAAAAAAACGAGTCATACTGATTTGTACAATCTAAATCTATATAACAATTATAACTTTCTAGAAGAATATATGGATAAAGCTATGAATGCGGCATTTTTTTATGGGCCCAATAATATCAAAATTAAAAATATAAACATAGAAAATAAATCAAATGATAATCTTATCCTAAAGGTACTATCGTGCTCTATTTGTAGCTATGATGTCAGGACATTTAGAAATGGAAGTTTTAAAATCAAACCTCCTATAATACTTGGTCATGAAATCTGTGCTGAAACCATCGACCATATTGAAGGAAAGAATTTTAGAATTAAACCTAATTCAAGGGTATCCGTTTATCCAGTAATACCCTGTTTTAACTGCTGGTATTGTAATCACAGTAAGTATAATCTCTGTTCAAATTTGAAAGAAATTGGATCCACGGTCAATGGAGGATTTGCAGGGTATATTTCCATTCCAAAAAAGGTACTTGAAATTGGCGGCATTATACCTGTCTTGGACAATGTTACCAATGAAGAGGCCTCATTAATTGAGCCATTGGCCTGTTGCATCAATGGCATAAACCATATAAAGTCTCTGGATTTTGAATCTATTTTCATAATAGGCGATGGACCAATCGGACTAATGCAATTAATGTTGCTAAAGAAATATTTTCCAGGCATACACATAACTGTAGTAGGTAAGATTGACCACAGGTTAGATGAGGCAAAAAAATTGGGGGCAGATTCAGTCTATAAAATTGATACTAAACATGATTTACATACACTATCGAAAATAATCGATGAATTAAATAATAGAGAAAAATCTCCCAATCTCATTTTTGTCTCCAATAACAATGCCTATTCCTTGAAAGTGGCGTTTGGTTTGGCCAACAAAAATGGAAAAGTTATCATTTTTTCAGGACTGAAGGATGTATCGTCTGTTACTGAAAACAATTACTTTAATACAATTGCGGATGCAAATTTTGTACATTATAACCAAATTTCAGTTATTGGTAGTTTTAGTTCAAATCCGGAGAATCTCCGTGAAGCCATGGGATTGGTAAATTCAGAAGAAATAAGGATTAAGAACTTGATAACCAATACTTTTGAACTTCAAAACCTTGAGAATGCATTAAAGACTTCGGAATCATTTGAGGGATTTAAATCTGTTATTAATAAATTTGATAATTAGTAAACTGGAAAAAAGGTGGGACAGCTCAGGTGACCAGAAGTCGATAAAGATACTTTTGCTTATTATATATGAGATTTAATATATTTAAAGAGCATCTAAATGAAAATTAGATCCAGCTCTGATTGCAATAACTGTGAGCCATAGGCAAATTGCAAATACTAGGATATTTCCATTATTTCTCTTTATTTGAGTAAGGGCAATGGCAGCAGGTATTTGAAATGGTATTTCATAAAGTACCCTACTAAGAATTACATGATCCCCAAAGAGAATCGGAATAGTAATTATAGATAAGAAAACCAAAATTAAAGTAATGGAGTTATCTTTAAGATTACCTTTGAATAACCAATAAACTACAAGAACCCAAATAATGGAATTCCCAAATTGCCCCCCAAGTATGTTTGAGTTGTTGTAACTAGATTATTCCATATGGTAGATAAATCATGTATTCCAAAACCTTGACTATGTGCAAATGCGATATCATTTGTCACACCGGACCCCCTATTAATAACCATTTTTGCTATTTCAATCGCAAATGATGGGATCAATCCTACAAAAAGACGTGAAATAGCTTTTTTAAGATTAGGTTTTACAAGTAATATCATAATAAGAAAAATTAATAAGATTAATGATAGTATGGGCCACGCCAATCTAGAGAGGGAAAAAATATTTGGTAAAATCTATGACACAGGAGATTTGTCGGTTGAAATAGTTTCTGAAGCTAAAAAATTAGCTTCTAAGTCAAGAATTACAAAGGATTTGGATCTAGATCTTAAGAACTATATAGTGTTTACAATGCATAGAGCCGAAAATACTGAAATAGATACTAGTTTCCTTTCTATTATTAGAGCATTTACATCTTTATCAGATGTAAAGATTGTTTTTCCTATTCATCCCCGTACGAAAAAAATTCTAGAAGGAAAGAAATTATATCAAAAGCTAAAGGATTGCAAAAATGTCTTTATGATTCCTCCTGCCGGTTATATCGACTTTATCCACCTGGTCAAAAATGCAGAAAAAATTATAACAGATTCCGGAGGTTTGCAAAAGGAAGCTTATCTGCTCTCTGTCCCATGCATAACAATCAGGCGAAACACAGAATGGATAGAAACGGTCACTGAAGGTTGGAATGTTTTAACCGATACCAATCCAGACAAAATAATAACTAGTGTTAGGAAATGAAATCCTACGAAAATAACTCAAAAATCAAGTTTTCGGAAAAGGGAACACATCAAAAGTAATCAAAAAAATCATTATAGATGAGATACTTAATTAATTTGTTTCAGATCCAAATTACTTGTGGTTCAAATTCCTTTTTATAATTGGTGTTGGGCTGCTAAAATGTTTTTCTTCATCTCCTTTTCTGATCTGTAC
>JACDCB010000186.1 GCA_013694585.1 Candidatus Nitrosopumilus sp.
ACCTTATTTTTAACACATGATATTAGAAATGGCATCAAATTAACATCTTGTTTTTCGGCTGCTGATAACAAGGATGAAATCTGGTGTTGGATCTTAACATTATCGCGAGACTTTTTAAATTCCTTTAACCTATTTACTTGTTTTATTTCCAATTGAGGGTCAACTATAGCCAATTTTGGCTCTATGTCTTGCTGGTCGGTAAACTTGTTTACCCCGACAATTGTTCTTTTATTGCTGTCGATTTCTTTCTTTAGGGAATATGCATTTTTTCTAATTTCTTCTTGGAAAAAGTTTCGTTCAATTGCCGCCAATGCCCCACCCATCTTGTCTATTCTGTCAAGGTAAGAATTGACTCCTTCTATAATTTGCTCAGTTAAATATTCTATATAATAAGAACCTGCTAATGGGTCAACTGTTTTTGTAACTCCCGTTTCGTAGGCTAGAACCTGTTGCGTACGCAGGGCAATCTTAACAGACTCTTCAGTAGGTAAAGCTAACGCCTCGTCTCTTGAATTTGTATGCAAAGACTGACATCCGCCCAAAACGGCAGCCAATGCTTCAGTTGTAACTCTGATAATGTTATTATCAGCTTGTTGCGCAGTTAGGGATTCCCCACTAGTTTGCACATGGAATCTTAAGTGGGAAGATTTGGGATCTTTGGCATGATATCTTTCTTTGATAATCTTAGAATAGATAACCCTTGCCGCCCTAAATTTAGCAACCTCCTCTAAAAATTCCATAGTACAACAAAAGAAAAAAGAAAGCCTAGGTGCAAAATTATCTATTTCCAATCCTCTATCCATGCAAGTATTTATGTACTCAATAGCATCGGCAAAAGTGAAGGCTAATTCTTGGATTGCATTGGAACCTGCTTCGCGGATGTGATACCCAGAGATGCTTATTGGATAAAATTGAGGAACATCAGTTGAACAATATTGTATCATATCTCCAATAAGTCTTAATGAAGGTCTAGGTGGGTAAATGTATGTATTTCTCGAATGATATTCTTTTAAAATGTCGTTTTGAGTGGTTCCTCTAATTTGAGAAGGCGATACACCTTGTGATTCTGCAACTGTAATGTACAATGAAAGCAGGGTTGCAGCAGTGGAATTAATTGTCATAGAGGTACTTACCTTGTCAAGTGGAATATCTTTAAAACAAGTTAGCATATCATCTATAGAACTTATCGCTACTCCTGTTCTCCCCACCTCACCCTCCGACTGAGGATTATCTGAATCTCTTCCTGTTTGAGTAGGTAAATCAAAGGCTAAAGACAATCCAGTCTGACCATGACCTAACAAGAACTTGAACCTGTTATTTGTCTCCTCCGCACTACCGAATCCACTATACTGTCGCATTGTCCAATGGCGTTCCCTGTACATAGTAGGATATATGCCCCTCAAATACGGATATGTACCTGGGTCAGATTCATTTTCCTTCCTAATATCGCTAGATGTATAATAGTTTTTTACTGAAATATTAGAATCAGTCTTGATTGAATTTTTATCTTCGCTCATATCAGATCATTTACTAGAAAATACTAATAAAGATAATTCTTCGGCTGCTGTGTAGGGATCTTTTGATTTGTCGAGCATAGAGTCGACTAACTTGTTTATCTCCATGTTTTTTGAGTTCAACACTTGCAATGACTTTTCCCTCACTTCATCTAATACCATCAATTTTAGTTCGGCTTTCAAATCTTCTCTTTCCTTTTTCTTCTTTTTTGAAATCCAATCATCTGTATTGATCAAATCTCTTAATTTTTTTGACAATTCCTCCAGTCCTTCCCCAGAATGCGCCGATACTTTAAAAATTAATGGTTTTCTAGGCAACTCTCCTATGAGATCGAGAAGTGTCAGATACAGTGTAGTAGAGCCTTCTATATCTGACTTATTCACGATGTATACATCTCCAATCTCAGTTAATCCTGCTTTTACAGCTTGTACATTATCGCCGGTATTTGGATTGAAAATTACAACCGTTAAATTTACAACTTTTGAAATTTCGATTTCTAGTTGGCCAGCCCCCACACTCTCTACTATTATTAGATCATACCCTGCTGCATCTAAAATTCTGATTATATTTCTAAGAGATTTAGAAATCCCACCAGAAGCCCCTCTTGAACCTAAACTTCTCATGAAAATGTCCTCATCGTCCATCGTAGTAGGCATGCGGACTCTGTCACCTAGAATAGCACCCCCTGAAATAGCACTAGTAGGATCTACTGCCAATATAGATATCTTGAAACCAAAATCCTTAAAATAAGATATCAGTTTTCCAATAAGAGTACTCTTACCTGCACCAGCAGGACCTGTAAATCCTATTGTGACCGCTTTTCCAGTTTTTGGATATATTTTTTTTATTATTTCATGGGATAATGGATCCTCGTCATCTATCTTTGAAATGGATTGTGCAATAATTCTTTTATTTTTATTTAATATTCCTTCAACAATGTCATCCATTATGATGAGATAAAAGAAATGTAAATAAATTATTTTGCAATCTTTGATTGATTCAATCAGAGTAATGAATGATGTTGTTAGGGTTTCTAAATAAATCGTCATGTTCACTTCGCAATAACGTGTTTATGTTAATTTCGTGGTCAGCCTCTATTGACAGTGTTTCATATTTATAGCCCCTTATAATAGCTGCTGGAATCTTTAAAGTTTTACCCATTACAAGTTCAGCGGCTGCTGCTAATTCATCCGCTATGGCAATTTCTGTTACCATTAATTTTTTTCCATATTCATCATTCATCCCCACGTAACTTTTTAGCGGAGTAATGCCGGCTATCCCGATTGCAATGTTAGTTTGACCCGTTCTAAAAGGTCTGCCAAAAGTATCGGCTATAATTATGGATACGTTTTTTCCAGAAATATCGTGAATTGATTTCCTCAGGTTTCTCGCGGAAATATCAGGATTCTCCGGTAATAAAAGAGCCTGTTGCGAATCTTCAGATACATTACTTTGATCTATTCCCGCATTAGCGCAAATAAATCCATGTTTAGTCTCAACTATCAAATGTTTCTTTGTAATTCGTATAATTTTAGTGGCTTCACTTAAAATCAATTCAATCAATCGAGGATCTTTATCGTGTAAATGAGCCAATCGAATCGATTTTGGAGATGGAATAATGTTTCTTAAGTCCCTCAATCTATTCTCTGATTTTGATACTATTTTTTGAGCCACCACGATTATGTCATTATCATAAATCTGTACATTGCTCAAACGTAATGATTCAAGAATAATTTTTGACAAGTCGTCGTTTGGTTCAATATTCTTATTAATCTTTATTGGGAGGATGGAAATCAAAAAAAAGAACCACGTATTCTTTTCTCTTTATGAATTAATCTTTATTTTAAATTTCTCTTTTATTATGGGGATCAACAAAGACAAATCCTTCTTATCAATAACTATATTTGCTTTGTCACGAATTACGTCCACTGCACAAAATCCCACCGTAAAAGAAGACAAATCAAACAACTTCAAATCGTTAGCACCATCCACCACTACTACGATTTCGTCCTTCGAAAAACTATTCTCTTCTACATACGATCTTACTGATGCAGATTTGTCCGAAGTAACTCTTATGGTTACGTCTACAAGTTTGTTGTCTTTAAAGATTAGGTCATTAGAAAATATTTTATCGATATTTAATTCTGAATATAGTCTATCCGTTATAAGGGTAAACCCTCCGGAAACGGCCACTAGCTTCCAACCCAGACCTTTTAAAAATGAACATAATTCTCTTGCTCCGGGCATAATCTCCAAATTCTGGGCTATCTTGGAGGCTTGATCATAATCTACGCCTCTTAATGCATGGACCCTTTCTCTTAATCCCTCTTCCCAATTAATTTCGCCACGGATACCTTTGTTAGTTATATCCCAAATTTCCTTTTCCTTTTCTGGACCAAACAAATTTGCCAAAACTGGTAGATATTCTGCGTTCAGAAGTACACCTTCTACGTCAAATATAACAAGCATAACACAAATCATTCTCCTTGTCCATACATAATATTAAGATATTGAAAGGAATAGTCTATTTATTTCGATCCTTCGTATCATGACTTTATAAGCGCAATTAATTTTTATGTGAGTATAGTCAATTAATAGGACTGAAATACCCATTACAATCATCATCAAAAATAACCTTTCAAGTTCAGCAAAATTAAGATTAATAGGTCGATAAGAAACTGAAATTAATAAATAATTCCTAGTATATTCTGCAAAAACATTTAATTAAGTATAAATGCTTTTATTTAAATATGTCTTCCAATCCTGACGATAACATAAAGTCCAGTATGAAAACAATTGATGTAAGGGGCCTTTATTGTCCTGAACCAGTTTTTAGAACTAAAATTGAAATTGAACGTATGACCAAAGGTGATTTGTTAAAAGTAGTTTCTGACGATCCAGATTCTGAGGAAGACATTTCTAGATGGGTAAACAGAAACGGGCATGAATTGTTATCGTTAAACAAATCAAATAATGATTTAGAATTTACAATCAAAAAGGCGAAGTAGGATGACGACTTCTACCACTTATCCAGTAACTGATAATATAACTGAAAGAATCGGAAATACACCATTGGTAGAATTGAAAAACTTTTCCACCGATAATGTAAAGATGTATGCAAAACTTGAATGGTATAATCCCTTTGGATCAGTAAAAGACAGGGCAGCATATTGGATGATAAAAAATGCAGAGGAAAAAAAAATTCTTAAAAAAGATAAAAGCATCATTATTGAACCTACATCAGGAAACACCGGCATTGCACTAGCAGGAATCGCATCATATTTAGGGTATAAAGTTGAGATTGTAATTCCTGAAAAGGTGAGTAAAGAAACCAAGGAGATTCTTAGAAAATTAGGAGCTACTTTACATGAGACTTCTGATGATTTGTGCCCACGAGTAGGTGCCGGTACGGATCAGAGCATTGCCCTTGCTCATGCAATTTCGAAACCTAGACCAGATGTTTATTATATGCCAAATCAGTATGAAAATGATGCTAATTATCTCGCTCATTTTCAAAGTACTGGGCCCGAAATATGGGAACAGACCAATGGTAAGATAACTCATTTTTTCACTGGTGCGGGAACTGGGGGTACTATTACGGGAACCGGAAAATTCTTAAAAGAAAAGAAGAATGAAATCCAAGTAGTTGCTATTCAAGCACAGAGAAATCATCTGCTCCAAGGGTTAAGAAACTTTGAAGAGTCCGCTAAGCCTGAGCTTTTCTTGAGGCGAGAAGAAGTGGTGGATGATTGGTATACAGCAACAAACGACAAATCATTTCAAATGGTAAAACAAATTGCGTTGAATGAAAATATGTTGGTGGGCCCCTCTTCTGGCTCTGTTTTGGCTAGCATGGTAGAACGAGCTCAGAAGAATACTGATAAAGACCAAGTATTTGTGGGTATATTCGCTGATGATGGTCGCAAGTTCAAAAGCTTGTACAATGAACAGTCAGTATTTACAGACGATGAATATGAAAATTATTTGAAAAACAATAATTTTTTGCCAAAACTAGCATATCAATGACAACATACTAGATAATTTCTAATTAACTTTTACCTACCTATTTTAATATAAAATTAAAAAAGAACGATTTTTTATTTACCTTTTGTTTCAACCAACCATTTTTCAATGTCTAAAGCAGCCATGCAGCCAAATCCGGCCGCAGTAATCGCTTGTCTATATCTAAAATCATGAACGTCCCCTGCTGCGAAAACACCGTCGATATTTGTCCTAGTACCATTCTGCACTATTACGTATCCCTTTTCATCCAGGTCCACTTGCCCTTTAAAGATCGCTGTATTTGGTTCATGACCTATTGCCACAAAAACCCCACCGGCCTCTAGATTTTTTTCTTCAGCCGTATTCATGTTCTTAACGACCACGGAGGAGACTTTCTTGTCTCCTTTGACATTTACAATGGATGAATTCCAAATGAATTCGATCTTTGGATTTTCAAAGGCACGTTCTTGTAGAATTTTGCTCGCACGTAGGTTATCCCGTCTATGAATAAGTTTAACTGTTTTACCAAATTTGGTCAAAAAGGTTGCTTCTTCCAAAGCGGTATCTCCGCCGCCCACAACCACTATATCTTGATTCTTAAAAAATGGCCCATCACAAGTTGCACAATAAGATAGTCCTTTTCCAGAAAATTCTTGTTCGCTTTTAATTCCCAATTTCCTAGGGGAAGCACCTGTACTAATTAATACTGAATCAGAAGTGTAGGTTGATGAGCCAGTAAAAATTTTAAACGGTGTAGATCCAAAATCCACGCTTGTGACTTCGTCGATGAGCATGGTAGTTCCAAATCTCTCTGATTGTTGTTGCATATACATCATCAACTCAGGTCCATTTATACCATTTGGGAATCCCGGATAATTTTCAACTTCGGTAGTGGTCATCAATTGCCCCCCAGGTAAACTCCCTGAGATTACTATGGTCTTTAATTTTGCTCTTGAAGTATAGATGGATGCCGTGTATCCGGCTGGTCCAGAACCGATAATTGCAACATCAAAGTGATTTTCTTCTGCGTTACTTGGGGTATGATTTTCTTTTTCTTTTTCTTTTTCTTTTTCTTTTTCTTTTTCAATATCAAATCCGTCCACAGATAGCGTCATAACTAATAAACCTGGAATTTCATTTATTAATGTATTAGGCCCGATTTCATAACCATTTCAATTTTTTCCCACTTAACATAATTATTTCTAATACAAATTTTATTATATTCTCCAATAATAATCATAAAAGGATAATTCTAATGAGAATAATAGTATGTGGAATGGGGGTTGTAGGCCAAAGTTTTTTAAGATTACTGATTTCTAATTCGAACTTGTTATATAAGAATTACGGTATAAAACCAAGGGTTGTGGCATGTATAGACAGTAAGGGGATTGCATATTCTCAAACTGGCTTAGATTTGGAGAGAGTCTTAAGAGTTAAGGAAAAATATGGGGAAGTCAGCAAGTATTCTGAAACAATATTTAAAGCTGATAATCATATTGAAAATATTGACGCTGAAGTCTTGTTAGAACTTACTCCTACCAACCTGACTACGGCTGAACCAGGGTTGTCTCACGTAATTTCAGGATTGAGAACTAAAAAGAATGTTATTACTGTAAATAAGGGACCATTAGCGTTATCCTTTTCCTCCTTAGTAGAACTATCTGAATATAATAACGTTATGTTGAGGTTTAGTGGAACAGTAGGGGGAGGCACACCCGTGTTGGATTTTGCAAAGCATTGTCTAAAAGGAGATAGAATTACATCCTTTACAGGGATTTTGAATGGGACAACAAATTATATCTTAACTAAAATGGCTGATGGATTACTTTTTAGGGAAGCACTTCAAGATGCTAAGGAGAAAGGATATGCTGAAGCTAACCCTTCTTTGGATATTGATGGTGATGATGCGGCAGCGAAGCTAGTTATAATGGCTAACTGGATAATGGGATACAAAGTAACATTAAAAGACGTAGACAAAACAGGAATTACTGATATAGATCAAGAGGAAATAGTTAAGGCAGCAATGGACAGGAAATCATTAAAATTAATTGCCAATTGCGACAAAGAGAACCTTTTCGTTAGGCCCATTCCAATATCGAAAGATGATCCAATATGTGTTAATGGGACTTTAAATGCTGTTACTTTTCAGTCTGAACATTCTGGTGCGCAAACGATAATAGGAAAAGGAGCTGGTGGTATGGAAACTGCTAGTTCTGTTTTAAGGGATCTCATCGAAATTAAGGAAAACTTCACCAACTATCAATTAAATTAAAGTTTTGAACGAGCTGATTCATTCCTCAGATTGTTTATAATAAAGAATTATATGAACATACAATCTTTTGTAACCAATAAATGTATAGCGGTGAGCTAGAGGTCCAAGCAAAGAGGAAAACAATAGCAATACTACAAGAAGAGACAAATAAGATTTTGAATTTATCAAGAGAATTAGCAATCATGACGGATGCTATTCTCCATGATAACAAAGTCGGAATTAGAAAATCCTCTCAAAAGATGAGCATCATTGAAAACGATATAATGAAATTGAGAAAACAAATTACTAGAGAAGTAATAGCAATTGGAAGTTTAATGACATATAGAGAAGACCTTTTGAGAACGGCATATTTTATTGATGAAATTTCTGGTTATATTGGTGGGATCTCATTTAGATTGTCAAACATCGAACCGAAAGTCATTACACTAAATTTTGAAATAGAGTTGAAAGGCATGGTCGACATGATAATAGATGTTATATTCAAAATTAATGAGATGTCAAGAACTCTTACAATCAAACCGGAAAACACGATTGAATTAGCAAGCGAGGTCCAAAGGATAGAGATGGAAGTAGATAAAAAGTACAGAGAATTGACAATTAAAGTGCTAGATCAAATAACTTCCCAAAAGGATTTGATCCTGTTCAAGGATACTATAGCAGGTATCGAAGGAACGGTCGACAAATGTCAACAGGCTTCTAATTCTTTTACAATACTAGCTTTAAGCATTTGATAACCACGTTTACTGGTCAACTAGTCGAAAACAGAATATTCATTCATGATATTCTGGAATCACAGGCATTGTTTGGTGATGGATATTATGGTAAGCCTTTGGGTATATCCAAACCTAAAAATTCGGAATTCGATGCACCGTTAGTACTCGACCTAATTGAGGGATATTATCTTAATAATAAGGGTCGACTTAGAATTTTTAGGAATTCGGACACAAAAGTTGAATCAAAGGAGATCCTAAAAATTTGTAAGAAACAATATGTAAACTTTGAAGTCAAGTATGTGGTATTTGAAAATTTGAGAGATAAAGGCTATATTGTTACCCCAGGCATAAAATTTGGTTGCGACTTTGCTGTTTATATTCATGGGCCTGGAATCGATCATGCTCCCTTTCTCGTAAAGGTATTGAAACAAAATGACAATATTACAAGCATAGATATAGTGCTTGCAGGAAGGCTTGCAACGACGGTTAAAAAGCAATTCATTTTGGCAATTGTTAATCAATCAGACAATTCTATTAAATTTGTAGGCTTTGACTGGTGGCGTGCTTGATTTATCTGGCATGAAGTAAGCTCAAACGAGTATTGATTCAGAATCTAATCATGTTTTCGGTAAATCAAATTTAATGAAGTTCTCTCCTGAAATTGTTAATCGAGTTGATAATTTTTCAATACCTGGCTCAAGCCATCCTTTGTATCTTATAGAATTTTTCACAATGTCAATAATACTTGGTTTTTTTTCGTTGATTTCTTCATAACATGAGAGTATTTCCCCGAATTTAATTTCCTGGTGTTTATTATATTTGGTTAGATAAAAGACAAATAGAGTAGTTTTTTCATAGTGATTTGTAGGTTTTTTCTCGGCATAAAATTCTCGGAGGCCAATTTTTTCATCATTTTGTTTCAAATCTACAGGAAGTGGAGGTATATTAATAGAGATCTTTGGAATCGAATGCCTAGAAGACTTGCTTGAAAGCGGTAATTCGGTTTGAACATCACTAATCTCTGAGTTTTGAAAGGTTTTACGCTTCGATGAGTGATTTCTTCCTTCTTGAGAAGAATAGTTTTCTAGCGGGATTGGAGCATTGTCTACAGTTGAGTTGGATGGTGTAGTAGTTGTGTAATTAAGCAAATTATCCTTGTTATTAATAATGACCTCCTTGATAGCAACCTTAAAAATTTCTTCAAATTTTTCTAAATGTTTGTCTACAAAAGATTCGTTTCCTTCCAGTTCGAAAAGACCTTCTTTTAGATTAATCCTGAACTTCGTATCGGAGGCCAATAAAAATTTTCTAATTCATAATTATATAACTATTTGCTTTTGATTGAATTAAAGATAATCAAAATCGTCCTTCTCGTGCCAATAGTTGAATCTTTGATGTAACCAGGGGAAAAAGTTACTTTCTCTATTTTCAAATTCTTTTTTCATTATTTTCACTATTTTTTTGGATACCTCCCCGGGTTTTCCGTAAATTTGTTTTTTCTTTTTAAAATTAAATCCATAATCCACTCCTTTTTCATATGTCATAGTTATCATTTTCGGTAACCACATTCGGTTTATCGGAGGAACTAGAAGATTCCCTCTCGCCTCAAAGACCGTTTCGGGCCGATCGGTATTGAATCTAACGGTAAAAGAGCTGACCTTTGGGAAATATAATAACTCTTCTTGCAATGAACCCGAGTCAGTAATTTCTGCCCAACATTTCCCACTATCTAAGAATTCTACAACGTGACCGTATTCTTTCCATAATTCAGTCATCATGAACTTTTCAGGATAAGAATTCTCTAGATCTTTAAGCTTATAGTAAAGATCAAATCTGTTCAATGCTGATATGGTAGCATTCAACAAGACCAAAACTATTTTAAACTCCGAATCTTTGATCAAATCAGTCAACCCGCCTATTATAGCATTAAACCTATGATTCGTTAGATTTTCCCTACGATGAATATCCATTCTGATCCAGTTTCCGGATTCCAATTTAGGATATAATTCAAAAATACTATTCTCAGGCTTACTCATTCTTTTGATACCAATAGCATCTACAACTGAATTCCCAACTATATGAATATCTTCTTCGGGATATCCTTCCCTAAGTAAATGCTCTTTGTTTAGTTTAGTAGGAACAAAAAAAAACTTTGTTCCTGAAGAACATACCCAAGTATCAATTTGTTCGGGAAACGGCTCCTCCCTAGTTAGGAACCAAGATGACGATAACTGATCGGCAATAAATTTTTCTATATCAGAACGGCTTGGATTTACATTCATCTTTATACCTTTGATAGTAGTTGGACTCATTGACCTAAGTCCAGCCTCATTTTGTCCGACCTTTTGTCCTAGTCCAAAAACCCAAGACAATGTCGCAATTCCTGCCACTAGCGTATCTCCATGAACAATCGGTAAAATTCGATTGCCTGAGAATCTTCTTTTTAAATATCTGCCAAAGTATCCGAATTTCATGATTAAATCACTAGATTTTTCCATCAAGTCCCCACGAATCTGCAGGTCGCACACGATTGAATTTTCCAAGTCAAATTCCTTTATCCCATAACCTAGTAATTCGTCATAATGTTGTCCGGTAGAAATAATAAATGAGGGTAAACCCTCCTTAATTGATTCTATTAAGAGTGGAGCTTGCTTATAGAAATCGGGCTTGGTGCCTATCACAATAGCTAAAGCTTTGTTAAAATCATTACCCTTAGAAAAAATCGTATCTAAATTAGTATTGTTGATTTTAATTGGAAGAAACTCCTTGTCTATCTTCAGCGTATCAGATTTTCTGTCAAAATTTTTTTGATCGGTCCTAATATCTTTACTAGAATATTGTTTATCATACACCATGACTAATATATCGCCATTTTCTAGTAGTCAGAACTCATTATTTTTAGTGGATAAGTACGCCTTCTTTCTATAGTTTATGTAACCTATAGCTACCAAAAGTATACCAAATATAGAAAATATCCAGGGTGCATAGACAACCCAGGACGGCAACTCGATTTCAGTTATCATAGGGATCAATGTAGTTACATAGAACATCCCGAATATTAAGCAAATTCCAGATGCTAATACCAGCAAGGAGGATAACCGTGATCCTTCAGATAATACGTTTGTAAAAAATGCGAGTCCGATCGCTGGGGCTAGTGAAATGAAAATGAATTGGATATAAGCAGTGGAGGGATCGACTGTGGTTGTTGGTCCGGTCCCTTCCGGGCCAATCAGAAAAGTGAAGAAGGCAATTGACGTGAAAATAAATAAAACAACTAGACCCAAAACTGCAATTGACAACCATTCGCCGGCTCTAAACATTTCTATATTTAGTATTTTAAAAGGTATAATATTTTAGTATTGTTACAAGAAACCGTTAATGAACCCCAATCAATTTTGCCAATTCCTTTCTTGACGCTTCGCCCAGTATTTTAGCGGAAACTTCCGGATTGGGTGTGTTAACGTATATCCCAAACCCCCTTTCCAATCCCGACCATGAAGAAATTAGAGGATATACTTCCAGGTGCCAGTGTAACTGCCTACTATTCTTCTTCTCTGGAGAAATATGAAAAGCTATACTAAAATCTGCCTTGCCCAGTATTTTATCCATCCCTCGTAGAGATGAACAAATCACCAGAGCTAGATCATTTATTTCCTTCTGACTTGCCTTTGAAAAAAAAGTAGAATGTTTTCGCGGACATATCCAAAATTCGTAATTATATGTTGGTGCCCATGGAACTAAGGTTATGAAACCAGTGGTAGAGAATAATTGCCTGGGACCGTTAATTTCAGCTTCTATCATACTACATGCAGGACAACTTCCGCTTTCGTTCATGGATTGGTGAAAGGTTTTTGCTTCCTTTTCAATAATCGGAGGGATTGATGAAAATGTGGTGATATGGAAATGAGGGTGTTTTATCTTAGTGCCCCCATTTATTCCTCGGCTTGCATATATAGCAACATATGTCACTCCTCGCTGGCTGTATAACCATCTCACCCTGTCCTGGAGTACCAACAACAAATTTGTCCATTGATCAATGGACAATTCTGAAAGAGCGATATCGTGCTGCGGTGTTGGAATAATTATGAGGTCAAATCCACATGCTGGTTCTCTATAAAAAGGTCTATCAGAATACTGCTGATTTGAGTGCGCTGTTACGAGAGGATTCGTGCATTCAAAGACACGGATCGACCAGTTTTCATTCTCATCATCTGTTGTATCGTATAGTCTTTGCAATATCCCTTCCTTGACTACAAAGGATAATACAAGATTGTCGCAATCCCCGGTAGATCCAGGGCAATAGGGGCATGCCTGAGCATTAGTAACAGGATCCGGTTGCTGTGTATTGTAAATGATTTCAGGGTTTTTGTTTATTTGATCAATATTATTAGGTATTAAAACAAACTTATCTTGAACATAATAATCCTTTCTTAATTCCGACAATTTTTCTACCTAAAAAGTTCACCAAATTGTTTTAATTAAATATTATGTATCCTTTTTTTGTAAAAGGGATATTTCCTGATATAATAAATTTAAAAAACGACCCTGATCATTCGACAAAATTACGTTTTTGCGAAATATATTGAAAAATGTGGTTTCCTGAAATTATCGTATCGGTTGTGGCCTCCTCCTGACTTGTTTAATTATCAAAAATTAAATTAAGTAAAAGTAAATAACATTTGTGCCTCAGTCAAGTAGCGACGAGAAATGGGATTCAGTAAGAAAATATAAATTAACTAAAATGTTAAATGACCTATCTAAGATAACCGGTCATGGTACTGAACTAGTTACGGTTTATATTCCACCAAAAAGGCCAATCTATGATGTTATAGCGCAATTAAGAAATGAAGCCGGAACCGCATCAAACATAAAATCAGATTTGACCAGAAATCATGTCCAGGATGCGCTTAATAAAACAATGGAACAATTAAAATTATACAAGGAACCTCCTGAAAACGGATTAGTTATTTTTTGCGGGGCCATTCCCACCGGAAAAGGTTTAGGAACTGAAAAAATAGAAATATTCACGGTTGTTCCACCGAAACCAGTTCAGATTAATTTGTATAGATGTGACGACCATTTTTGGATAGATCATATTAAAGAAATGCTAAAAGATGATCGTACTATCGCCATTATATCTATAGACACTCAGGAGGCAGGTTTAGGAATTTTAACTGGTGATAGATGGGAAACAATTGAAACTTTGACATCTGGAGTTTCAGGTAAACATCGTCAAGGGGGACAATCTGCGCGAAGATTTGAACGTCTCAGAGATAATGAACTAAACGAATATTATCATCGTATTGCAGATTATGCCCAAAAAATTTTTATCGATCAATTTACAGTCAGGGGTGTGATTATTGGGGGCCCTGGACCCACAAAAGAAACTTTTGTTAGAGAGGAATATCTCGACTATAGATTGCAGAACAATATCATTGCTACGCTTGATACCTCTTATTCTGGCGACGAAGGTGTAAGGGAGATCATCGACAAAGTAAATGATCAAGGAATAATGTCGGAATTCCGTTCCATGGAGGAAAAGAAAATAGTGAAAAAATTTATGGGCGAAGTTTTTTCAGGAAAGGGTTTAGGAATATATGGTATTAATGATGTTGTAAATAATCTAAAGGCAGGAATAACGGATTCAATAATTGCAACCGACAGTATTGACCTAGTATACCATGAAGTAATTTGCAAAAAATGCGATTTCAGATATGAAAAAATAGTTGAAAGAGACCAACTGGTTGAAACAAAACAAAACATTATTTCTAACCCTTGTTCAAAATGTAGCGGACAGGATTATTCAATTAATGAAAAGGATTTCATTGACTATTTGGAGGAATATGCTTCTTTAGCTGGAACAAAACTTGATATAATTTCTTCTAAAACCGAAGAAGGGGCCCAGATTCAAAGCCTTGGAAAAATTGGAGCTTTGTTAAGATTTAAACCCACTACATAACTTTTGAAATCAAACTTTCCGGTTTTCTAATTGCTTTAAGGCAGTATCTAATACCTGATATCCATAAATCTTACCCAACGATCCCCTCTTGGAATTTGATTCTGTGAATCTTGAGGTAGCATCCCTCTTTATGCCTTGGCCTGAAACAATTATAGGTATGGGATCGTCAGTGTGGGCTTTTTTTATACAAGGTGTTGAGTGATCGCCTGAAATTATGAAGTATATTTCTAAACTTTTGGTTGTGTTGATTCCTTCTAATATTTTCCTAAAGAAACGTTTATCAATTTCATCTATGTTTCTTTTTTTACCCTTGGCATTGCCATCATGCCCAAATTCATCGGGACCTTTAATATGGACATAAACAACATCATGATTACCAATTATCTTGAGTAATTCGGCAGCCTTTAATTCATATTCATCGGTCGAACCAGCGTTATATGATTTCATTCCCAGTATCTGTGAAATTCCAATTTCCACAGGCATATCAACAAGAGATGCGAAATTTAGGTTGTATTTATCATTAATGCTCTGTAACTGAGGATATCTATTCCCTCCGTCTCTTAATAAAATACAATTTATTGCCAACAGATTCTTTTCCTTCCTCCCTATATTCACCGGACAATTATCTAATATTTCTATTACTTGGTCAGAGAACTGATTTATGACTGCGGCTGATAATTGAGAATTTGCATCCTTTGATTCTGATTTTGCAACATATAAATCTCCTTTGGAAGTATCCAATGCAATACCAATCCCGTTTATCTTGTCATAAGCAGGATCTGTATTTGTAATGTTCTCACCTAATGTTGTACCTTTCTTCCTGAATCGTAAGACAACTCTGTGCCCAATAGTTGGCTCTATCGAGAACTCTACCCCTTCTATCTTAACATTCTTTCTAATAAGCTCACAGATTGCGGCCGAATCTGCCTCGGTCACAATTCTACCAGCTCGTCTGTCTAAAATTTTCTTATTAGTTGGGTCGATGGTTGCAAAATTGCCTCTTAGTGCTAGATCTCCCTCCTTAAAATCAATTCCGCAACCTATGCATTCTACTACTCCCCTCCCAAAATATTCAATGTCTCTAAAATTATAGCCCAACATATTAAAAACTGCAATATCAGATTGTGGAGCAATCCCATCTCCAACACTCACAACTTGGCCTGAAACTCCCATTCTAGCAATTCTATCAAGATATGGTGTATATGCCGCTTCCAGCGGGGTCAAATAATTTAAATCTGGATGTGGAAGGTCGCCTATCCCATCAAGCAAAACATAAACAATCTTTGACTGATTCAATTCCTTAATTTTGATTCAATATAAATTTAATTTTAATGTATTCAAATATATGAAATAATATTAAATAACTAAGATCAAATAAGATAAACTAATAGTGCTGTACCAAATCACCTCGGATGCAAAACATCAAATACTACTTACAAGCAAGGAAAAAAAAATATATCTAGATCCGAGGCAAATTTTAGCTGAAAATTATGTTTTCATTTCGCATGCACATATCGATCACATGTTAAATAAGACTGCTATCAAGAAATACAATTTAAGAAATAAGATTATGTGTTCGCCTGAAACTGTTGCAATTGCGAACCTTCGTGGCTACATCTTTGAAAAAGAAATTTGTTATCAAGACGACTGCACATTAGTTGATACTGGGCATATTCTAGGATCAAAAGGTCTTTTGATTGGAAACGAGATTTTCTATACGGGTGACTTATCTATGAGGGACAGAGCGTTTCTTAGGAAACCAACAATCCCACGAGCTGAAACCCTGATTATTGAAACTACCTTTGGGAAGCCTGATTATATTTTCCCTCCAATAGAACAGATTACACATTCGGTAAATTCTTTAATATCAGAAATGTATAGTAGAGGAATTCCAGTCATCTTAATGGGATATTCATTAGGGAAGGCGCAGGTTCTTACCTCATTATTTGGCGCTTGGAAGCCGCTAATCGTTCATGATGAAATATTCAAATTCAATCAAATGTACAAGCAATTTGGAGTTTCCTTAGAAGATTCTATATCATTGTCAGATGCAAAAGAACTGGGTTTATTGGAGAAAGGACCATGGATAATGATACATCCTTTAACTAACGGCAAGCATCCCAAGATTGCTCATTATAGGGAAAAATATGGAGCAATTACGATTGGCTTTAGCGGATGGGGAATAAATAGAAATTACAGAAACATGATGAACCTTGATTATGTGATCCCTTTTAGCGACCATTGTGATCATAGTGAATTACTGGAAGTTGTAAAAAAGTGCAACCCAAGTAAAATATATACATTTCATGGGTTTGAGGAAGAGTTTGCTAATTATCTAGTCAAATTGGGATATGACGCAGAATCCGTAACTAAAGGAAGTAGGACAGTCAAGAAAGAATCAAAGCGACTTCCGAAAACAAAATCATTAGATATTTATTTTTAAGAAATAAAAAAGTTATTTTTGCATGTCAGCAAAATATGGAATAACTTTATTTCCAAAGGTCTCTATGTTTTGATAAAGCCCGTCACCCCAAAAACGAATTATGAAATGGTTTGTACCCGCTTTTATAAATCGTTCCAACATCTCTATTACCTCATCTGGGCTACCAACACCTATAGCAGTTCTTGCCACATCGTCTGGGATTTGCAAAGATGCTTTTTTCATTTGCTCCATTAACTCAGGTTTGTTCATGGCATATTCAGTAAAGTATCTCCTAAAATCAAACTCGGAATCCTGTTTTATGTTGTGAACCTTCAATAATTCAGGTTTGTAGAGGCTGACTTTAACCGCGTTTTTCATCTTTTCCCATGCCGCTTCTCCGTCTGCAGCAAAATATACATCAACATCATTTGCAAACTCAAAGTTGGATATGTCCCTGCCTAATCTCTTTGCGTGATCTTTGATAACATTTGCATGATGTTCAAATAAATCTGGAGTATACCCTATCGGTATCCAACCGTCGCCAAAAGTTGCACACAGTTCTAGGGTTTTTGGTGCTCCGGCAGCGATATATATCGGTGGTCGCGGTTTTCTGATAGGTTTTGCTTGTAAACAAGCTTCAACAAGGCTATAATATTTACCCTGGTAATTTACATGATTGTCTGGATGGGATTCAAAAAGCTTTTCAATTACTTCCAACTGCTCCTTAAATTTTGACACAGGTTTACTAAACTCAATGCCAAAATCAACTACATTCTGAGCCTCCCCAGCACCGATTCCTAATATGCCCCTTCCTTTAGTTATTCTGTCAAGAGTCACCGTCGACAAAGCAATAGTTGAAGGGTGCCTCCTAATGGCGTCTGTTACACATGTCCCTAACTCCACGTTGTTAGTCACCGCCCCAATTGCTGCTAACATTAACCAGGCATCATTTACTACAGCGTTTTTCCATTGAGGTACATTTGTGTGATCCATTGCCCAGACAGAGTCAAAATTAGTTCTATCTGCTATTTGTGCTGCAGTTATTACCTGCATTTCATCCAGCCCCAATCTAGCGACATTTAGGCCAAATGTCAAACCAAATTTTATTTTCACCTAATTATTTACCCCCAATACCATAAATTCTCTTATAATTTCATAATTCCCCATTTCTATAATATCTCTGAAATGATACTTATTTTATAAGTTTTATTATAATAATAGAGAAGCAAAGCATGATTTACAAAATATATGAATTATTCGTTCAAAAATACATTGAGTGATAAACAATTAATATTAGAGATTTATGTCTCATTAAATGTTAAATGAATAAGAGTGACAAAACAATACTTGTTACAGGGAGTGGAACAGGGATTGGTCAAGCTGTGGCAAGGAAATTTGCTAAATTAGGTTACAATATCATAATTTTAGGCAGGAGGAAAGAACCACTAATCGATGCGTCGAATATTTTAAAACAAATAATCACGGACGAAAAATTTGAATCGTCCGTCACTTATTATCCAGGGGTAGATGTTTCCGATTTTGAAGCAATTAATACGATGTTTGATAAAATTAATACCGACTATGGTCAAATAGATATTATTGTAAATAATGCCGGAGTTTCTGGTCCAGTTAAGATTTTTACTAATTCAAGTTATCAAGAGTTTAAAGATTGTGTTTCAATTCACCTGACTGGTACTTTTTGGACAAGCATTAAAGCTTTAGAGTTACTCAGCAAAACAGGCAAGATAATTACAATCTCCACTTTCTTCACTGAGGAGAATAAATATGAACAGAGGCCATACAGGTTTAGAACACCATACACTGCAGCACAGGGTGCAAAGAACAGACTATCTGAGTGTCTTTCTTGGGAACTAGTTGAGAAAGGTATCAAAGCCGTTGCAACAAACCCGGGTCCTGTTCATTCAGATAGAATATATAAAACCGTATACCCTAAAGCAGCAGCTGAATTTTTAAGAGTCGGAGGTTTTCCGGGTTTGAGTCACAAGCAAATCGAAGAGATTTCGGTTGCCTTATTACCATATTTGGGTGATGAACCCGAAACAATCGACACTGAATCGAAAAAAATAGCAACTTCCTTAGCTGAAAAATACAAAGATTTAGATCCGGCCAAGACTCAACATTTGGCAAAGGAACTTTTGGCTAAGATTCAAGAAATCGCTGAAAAGGTGCAGAATAATACGAAAAAAATGATAGTTGATAATGAATTCTTATCTCAGGATGATGTAGCTGAGATGGTACATAATTTAGCAAGCGATGAAATGAGCAAGTTATTAAACGGAAAAGTAATTCCAAATGACAGGGTTTTCTACCCAGTAAAGCCAATAGTTGAAAGGACCATAGACATTGAGATGGACAAGACTCTAGAAAATAAAACAATTTTGATTACCACGACCTCCACAGACGAAAAATTGTTGAACTTTATTAAAAAAATTGCAACTAAGATTAATGGTTTAAACGTAAAGCAACTAATTGTCCTTACACACAACGATGAACAATCACCAGAAGTGAGCAAAATGTTTGAAGGATTTCACCATCACGCTATCGATTTAGGTAATGAGGATACAGTTAAGAAAATTTTCAATACAATCAATTCACGATATGGTAGAACAGATTCAGTCATACATTTTACCGGTAGTTATGACTATGATAATGAATTAACTTCTCTTGATCGTAAAGAATGGGACAACTTCGTGGATAACTTCGTTAATATCCCGCACCTAGTCACAACCGAATCAGTATTATCAATGACTACACACCAGGCGTTAGATGACCCTTCATTATTTAAAGGAGTTAAGGGAAACATCGTAATCGTCGGTCCTAATTCGCCGGTTGGGAAGAAAATAGGTGGTAAGGTCCGTGCCAGGTCAGAAGTTTTTAGGGGAGCGTTAAGACCATATGTCACTACTGCCAACCAAGAACTTCATGATGTATTAAATTCCGACATAAATCTGACTCTCGTTTTACCAGGGAACATAAATGGTGATTTACCGGACTATGACAAACTGGAGAATTCATTGATGGGTTTATGTTCGCAAGAAGCTCAAAAAAATAATTTAATCTATTATGTAGACGAATAATTTTTTCATCAAACTAATGGTGATGTTCAGTATGATGGAGATTATTCTTCCTTTCATACATCGCGGTCCAAAATCCAAGCCCAATGGTCGCAATGCCAATGGCCATTATAAGATAATCAACTATGAAAATAGTTGCCCAAATCGAATTTAAAAGTCCAGCTATGAAGAAAAGAAAACCCAGTAAGAATATAGACACCCCTGCTATTATTTCAGAATTTAGCATTAGCATAAAACTAAAAATTGTATTCTATTATAAAAACTATTAGATTATATCCTAACGTAAATACGTATATTTATTGAGAATGGCAGGCTTGTTTTCTGGAGGTAAAGATAGTACCTTTGCAATCCTCAAAACCACTTTACAAAAACATTATCTATGTTGCATCATGACAATGCATCCAAGTACCGATGACAGCTTATTATTTCATTATCCAACCACCAACCTATTAGGTAAAATTTCTAAAGTAATAGGTGTGCCTGTTATTGAGCGATGTTGCAATGTAGCTGAGAAAAACTATGAAGTTAATGAGTTGACCCATTTGGTTAAAACTGCTGTAGATGAATTTTCAATTGATGGATTAGTAAACGGTTGTATTTCAAGCAAATTTCAATTAAACATTTTTCAGGATATATGCGACAAACTAAACATAAGATTAATTTCACCTCTTTGGAACATAAACAGCGATTATTACTATGAACAGTTGCTAGGTCAGGGATTTGAAATAATGATTACTAGAGTCGCAGCACTAGGTTTGGATAGTAGTTGGCTTGGAAAGATAATTACAAAAGATAATTATTCTACCCTAAAAAAATTAAGTCATAAATATCAATTTAACCTGACATTTGAAGGTGGAGAAGCTGAAACACTGGTACTAGATTGTCCTTTATATAAGAAAAAGATTTGCGTTAAAGACCACACCATCACATGGGATGGGATCAGGGGAATGTTTGAAATATTAGATATTGATTTAATAGAAAAGTAGAGAACCATGCTTGATAGTTTAAAAGATAATTTGAGATTGGCCCTAAAGAAAATTGTTGGGGCTTCAGATATTAATGAAGAATTGATTAATGAATTGTGCAAAGATCTCCAGCGCGCTTTGCTAGGAGCAGACGTAAATGTTCGATTAGTCTTAGAAATAACAAAAAATCTTAAAGAAAGATCCTTAAGTGAAGCCCCTCCAAAGGGTTTGTCTAAAAAAGACCATATCATAACCATTCTATACGGCGAATTATCAAAAATGCTGGGTTACAGTGGTGAAGATATTAAAACCATTGACAGAAAAAAAATGGATGAAAACCTAATAAACTTCAATTCTGATAAAAAAAACACTATTTTGATGCTAGGGATACAAGGTAGTGGTAAGACTACTGTTATCGCTAAGCTAGCAAGATGGCTCTCAAAACATGGTTATAGGATAGGAGTAATCGGAGCAGATACTTGGCGACCAGGTGCATTAACCCAATTAAAAATGAACTGCAGTAAAATCAATGCTCAAGTCTATGGTGAGGAAGGTAACAAAGATGCCCTAGAAATAGTGAAAAATGGACTGGTTTTCTTTAACGATCAGCCAGTTGATATAATAATTATTGATACTGCCGGGCGACACAAAGAGGAACAAGGATTACTCGAAGAAATGCGAACTATGTATTCAATCATCATACCTGATCAGGTTTTTCTTATTATCGATGGAACAATTGGGCAGCAAGCATATAATCAGGCAAAGATTTTCCACGAGAATGCCAAAATCAGTGGCATTATTATTACAAAATTAGATGGTACTGCTAAGGGGGGTGGGGCTATAGCTGCTTCTTCTGCCACTGGTGCAAAGGTCCTTTTCATAGGAACTGGTGAAAGAATTGATGACTTGGAGCAATTTTCCCCTACAAGCTTTGTTGGCAGGCTTTTAGGGATGGGAGATATAAAGGCCCTTCTTGAAATGGCACGCAATTTAGAAATTCAATCTGATGAAAATCAAGCAAAGAGGCTTATGAGTGGCAAAATGACAATCGAAGACTTTTATGCTCAAATGGAAAACATGGGAAAAATGGGATTCCGAAATGTAATTGAGAATTTGCCAGGGCTCTCAAACTTTGTAAAAGATGACCATCTTGATGTTCTGCAACAAAAAATGGAGAAGTGGAGATTCATAATCCAATCCTTTACTACTGACGAAAAGAAGAATCCAGATATTATTAACGAGGCTAGGAGAAAAAGAATCGCAAGAGGTTCCGGAGTTATGGAACATGATGTTAAAGACCTCATCAAGCAGTATAACAATTCTAAGACTATGATGAAACAAGCAAAGGGCCGTCAGATGCAAGGACTTTTAAGGAGATTTGGGCTTGGTTAAAAACCATGGAGAATCTGAAAACTCTAGAAATAAAAAATTGAAAAATACAGATCAACTTCAGATACCTCTCTGTAATTTTTGTTATGATCGAAATTTTTCTAAAAATAAGATGTCTTTAGTGAAATATACAATTTCTGTCAAGATAATAAAAACAGGTATGAAAGTTTGTTATATTTGTAGAAATTTTTTTCGAGGAACGTTACCATCTATAGTTGATAAAATATTAAACTCGGAAATGTTTAAATCAACCACTTGTATTCTTCCTATCGATATAGGAACAAGGCTTCCCTTTTTCTTCTATGAGAATGAGGATTACATACGATCAATGTTCCAAATTAAAGGTACGGCTGGGATAAAAACCCAAATTAATTTATTGATTAGGGAAGAAATACGAAAAAACAAAAAATGTGCTATTGATCACGTGAATCCAGAATTGAAATTCGACGTTGTTATTGAAAATGACTTGAGCTTTAGCATAAATTGCAAAGCGAGAGAATTCTATCTTCTTGGAAGATATATAAAGTTAGGCAGAGGCATAGCCCAAAAAGATAAAAATTGGATGAAAAAGGATTGTCAAAACTTTTGTAAATTGACAGATAAATATGAGAAATCGATAGAGCACTCAATTAGAAAATCTGTTTGGACAGAATATAATGCAGAGGATATGAAAATAACTTGGACTGGTAGCGAAGATAAATATAGCTTAGTTCTTGGTAGCGGAAGGCCCTTCATAGTAAAGGTGATTAATCCTAAAATAAAAGGCTTGGATGAGAAAAAAGTTTTGGAGAAGGATGTTGAATTGTATTTCAGAAAGATTAACCATGATGAAATCGATTACTATAGTAAATATAGAATACTTGTTACCGTATTCGTTAAACTAGATGAGAAGGTTCGTAATATTGGTCATTTTCAGAGTCTCTTGGAGACACTAAACGGTGAGGTGACCTTCAGAGTCAAGAACAGAAAAACAACAAGAAATATCTACTTTGCAAAGTTAGTAAGTGCAGAAGACGACAAACTTGAAATATCGCTAGACATGGATAATGGAATACCCATAAAACAATTTGTAGGAGGCAACGAGCCCATTGAACCTTGTCTTTCTAACACACTCGAGACAAAGTGCGAATGTATATATTTTGATATTCACGATGTTATTTTAAATAAATAATAAATGAAATAATATGAATGATTTTGACCCATTAACACTAGTCAAGAAATATTTTAATGAAAAGAAGGTGGACGAAAGGACCTATAATCTCATCATTGACAGGATGAGTGTAATTGAAGAGGGAGTCGAGAGGATCAAGCAGATAACCTCCATAGATTACCCATATTATTTTGTAGAACCTAACGTGCTGGTAGCAACTTCGGATATCGAGTACCAGCAATATTCCATATTGTATGCAAGGACAATTCCATTTTGCACTACTGAAAATAGAATAAAAATAGTCATCCAACTTTCTGCCCCATTGGTAATGTATGGATTGAAAGGAACTCTTCACGCTGTGCTCGCCCATGAATTTCTACACTATTTGAATATTTTAAAAAATATAATAAATTTAGAAGTAACATCAGATAATATTTCCAATACACTTTATGAAAATTCATTTTCGGACAATGAAAAAATCCTTGATTCTAATAAAGTGTTCAAAGGAGACGCTTATCTTCAAAAATTGGTTAATAAAAAATTCGCTAATGGATTCAATGATTTAAAATTAGATAAAAAAACGGAATCATTATGGATTAAGAAAAAACTACCTATTCAGAAAATTATGATCGGAGACAATTTTGTAAAGTTGCCCTTTTCTGCTTTGGCCAACACCATTGTGAAGGATTCCATAAAAAATGAAATCTTAAAATTTAGCTGATTAATGTATTATTGTTTTGATTTTTTAGTTTGTTCTTTTTGAAATTCAGTATAGCTACACTTTCCACATGTTAGTCTATCTTTATGCATAGCCATGAAAACACCTTTACCGCATCTTGGACACTCCCTTTTTGTTCTCTCAACTTTATCGTCAGTAATTTTATAAAATTTTGAAACACTTACTTCTCCTTTTTTCTCTTTACTCATTGCAGCTCTCCCCTTACCATTGTGTTATCAATTTACTTCTTTTTAGATTTTGCTGCTGCTGCTGCTGCCTGTTTCGCTTTCAGTTTAACTGACTTTTCCTCATCTATTATTTTTTTCCTTTCGTCTTTTGTCATTATTCTGAGGAGTCGATAACGAGGTAACTGCTTTTTTGCTTCTTCTAAATCATCATAATAATACATCAAAGTCAAAACATCAGGGTTACCATATTCACTCTTTAAAGAAATTGGCAAAAGATTCTTCTTGTTTACACCCATCTTTCCTGCTATTAGGTTTGCGGCTTCCTCCCTCGGAATAGACCCAGTAGCATTCTTTATTATCGATTTAATCTCACGTCTTTTTAATAATATATTGTTATTATCTTCTAACAAAACGACTTCTAAGCTCAAACTATTCTACTATCTGTCATGGTTTATTCAATATATGTATTACTAAATCTGGCTCTGTCAACTTATCGTCATATTTTAACTTAGTAAAGACTTGTAAAAAGTCGTCATTTGAAATTTTGTCTTGTAAATAAATTAGAATATGTGCTATCAGTGTGTCCTTAGAAGAACTAATAATTATTTGTAATTCTTGTGGATGTGAATTAGAATATAAAGATAAATGGGGAGTTGAACATCTAAAAAAATTTCCTTCACATAGGGATTATACACAAATGATAAAAGAGATTAGTTAGAATCTATTCCAATTCCAGAAATAAGTTATTGGTTTATACCAATAAAGTCGATTATCCCTGTTACATTTATGACATCTTACGTTCATTCCTACCTTATTATACCAATCGAACCATTTACCAACAGTTCTAATTTTCCTGTTTGCCTCCGTATGCACTGCATCCGGTGACCTCGTTTGAATATTATTACCACAGTGGACACAACCAAACTCGAATGAAGTAGACATAATAAAGAAATTATTATTCACATATCGAAGGTTTTTCAAATTTTATGATTTTGCTAAAATTTACCTATGAGAAGAGGTTTTGGTTTAACTTCTCATAGGTAAGGAGAACATATAATACACTCAGATTGGTTGGGGGGAATTTAATCCCTTCATCAATCTGAGGGCTACATACAGTCCAAGGCCAGCACCTAGAAACAAAGCACCTCTCAGGATTAGTTCGTCGATTAATTTATCAAGGGGTAGGTGACTGACGGTTGACTTATGGCTCCAATGAATCCTGCTTGTCGCATTGTCCTTCCTTAATCGGAAGAACTATATTATTCTTTTTATTGGTAACATAATCTATCTATTAGGGAAGTAAGTTGTGATTATTTTTTTCTCCTCATTAATTCAATATGTCTGAAAGGATAGAAAAGGCAAAACAAATAGCTATAGAATTTTATGAAAAACAACAAGAACTAATGAATTTATTGGCGTCCTTAAATGACGAAGAACAAAAATATTTCATCCATGGTATATGTCTTATAATTCCTCTAGTAACAAGAATCAATAAATTTTAGATTTATAAAAGTCCCATACCATTTATATCAAATGTTTCAATTGTCAGAGTAATGAGTGATACTTTTTATCATGATGATTCATTTTATCAGTTTATTAAATCATTACAAAATGCTTGGTATGAGTTTGTTGTCAAAAATACTGAAATATATGAAAAAACAACTGAAACAAGCTTTGATATTATGTGTCGGTATGCTTGTGAAGTTATGAAACCTATGGCACTAGATATGGCTAGAAATTATGCTAAAAACCTCGAAAGAGAAAGAATATCAACATAAGTCATCAGACGACTTTTTACAAGTCTTTACTAAGTTAAAATATGACGATAAGTTTACAGAGCCCTAAATCTAGATTTTTATGTAACCTTGTTATTACCTTGAATTCATTTGAGGTCCATAAAATTCTTTGCCATCGACATTGATGGAACCCTAACATTAAACGGTAATGGAGCTTTAAATCTTGATGCGTTAGCTAAACTTCGATATCTAGTTAAAATAGGCTATAAAGTAATTTATGTAACTGGCAGATCATCCTTAGAGGCTTACGCTTTGTCAGTATTTGGAGGAACAACTCATATTGCCATAGGTGAGAATGGAGGAGTTATCACTACTTCGCCTGTCGAACACAAATTATTAGCCAATAAAGATAACTGTTTGATGGGATTTAATCTAATAACCAAGAGGATTAAAGGAGTTAGCCAGAAACCAGTTTTTCCAAGATTGACTGAAATAGTTCTTGAGAGGACATTTGATATAGATGAGGGAAATAAAATCTTTAGAGAAAATGATCTGGATTTGACATTGGTAGATAGCAATTATGCATTCCATATCAATGAAGATAAAATCAATAAAGGATTTGGACTAGCATTCCTATTGAAGAAGCTCAATATTGATTTTGATGAGGCGGTTGCGATAGGTGATAGTGAAACTGATATCCCCATGTTTAAACAATCAAAATTTAGCGTGACATTTGAAAGTTCTGCACAAAATGTTCGAAATAGTGCAACTCACCTGGTAGGAGGCACGAATGGAGAAGGGTTGATAAATGCGATTGATCTGATAATCAGAGGAAAAGCATTCTAGTGATTTGAATGATTGTTGAAAATGTAATCAATGAAATTAACCGGTCTCTTGAAGTGGTATTAACTTATTATAAGCTAAATAGGTCCGAAGTCAATTTTGAAATCACTGAACCGCATGTGAAGGATTTTGGAGACTTTTCTACAAACATTTGCTTCTTGCTAGCCAAGAAATTAAAAAAGTCGCCAAATGAGATAGCTGATCATATTGTAAATACTATTTTACCTACTAGTAAAATATTAATTAACAAAAATGGCTTGATAGAGGCAGTTTCATTCCTAAATCCAGGTTTCATTAATTTTAAGATTAACAATAAGGTATTTGTAAATGAATTCTTTAAAGAAGGTACAAATAATCCAAAATTTGATACTGAATATAAAAACATTTCAAATTCGAATGAATTGATACTTATAGAACATACTAGTGTAAATCCCAATAAGGCTCTACACGTTGGTCATCTAAGAAATGCCATAATTGGGGATTGTTTGTATAGAATACTTAGAACAGCAGGAAAAGATGTCAGGGTGATAAATTACATTGACGATTCGGGAGTACAAGTAGCCGATATTATTGTAGGATTCAAACATGCTGGATTCTCTACTAGAATAAATGATCAAGAATTGTCTAGGGAAAAAACAAAATTTGACCATTACTGTGGTAATGAAATTTACGTTAAGACTAACGAGCTTTACAAAAGCAGGCCTGATTTAGAAATAAAGAGAAATACTATTCTGAAGGAATTAGAGGATCCTGAATCGGAGACTTCAAACTTTACCAAGACCATAGTTGATAGAGTTCTAAAAGACCAACTTAAAACATGTTGGAATTTGAGATGCCGTTATGATTTGTTATGTTTTGAGTCACAAATAGTCCAATCGAACCTTTGGAACGATATTTTTTCAATTCTAAGAGATAAAGGAATAATATATTATGAAAAAGTTGGAAAGAACTCGGGTTGTTGGGTGTACAAGTCAACGAAAGAAGGAGAAAAGGTATTAGTGCGAAGTGATTTGACTTTAACTTATTTCGCCAAAGATATTCCATTTGCAGTCTGGAAATTGGGCTATCTGCGAAATCCCTTTGTTTACGCCTTTTACGCCACTCAATGGGACTCTTCTGTTCTATATAGAACAAAGATTGAGAAAAATGGAAGTGAAACTTTTGAATCCAGTTCTGATCTTGAGAAAGAATCACTTATTGACTTTAACAGAATAAGCAAGGTAATAACAATTATCGATTCAAGGCAAGAGAGGCTTCAAAACTTATTGGTCGAGATATTAGGAAAATTAGGGATGGATTCATCAAAGTATAAATATCTAGGTTATGAACCGGTCATCTTAAGCCAGAGTTCTTTAGATAGTCTCGGCATATCCGTAAAGGATAAGAATTCATTACATATGTCTGGAAGGAAAGGGATTTACATTGAGGCAGATATGGCGTTGAGCAATCTTGAAGAAAGATCAAAGGCAGAAACAAGAAACAGGAATCCAGAACTCTCAGAAGAAGAAATAGCATCTATATCCAAAGAGATATCCATCTCAGCAGTTAGATATTTTTTCATAAAATTTGATTTTGGAAAAATGATAACTTTTGATATTAAAGAGTCTCTGAGCCTTGAAGGAGATACCGCATCCTATATCCAATATGCATATGCCCGAGGTAAGCGAGTGGAAGACAAAATTATTGAGGCAAGTTTCTTAAAAATACAAAATAACCTTGAAAACAAATTTGAGATTATGGATTTTTCTTCTACTGAAATCGATTTGATTAAACACGTATGTAGATATGATATTGAACTAAAACAGGCGGCTAATAATATAGATCCAAAGGTGCTTTCAAAATATCTTTTCCAGCTTGCTACGCTGTTTAATAATTTTTATGAAAAATCACCGATCTTAAAGGAGAAAAATGTGATTTTGGCAACTTACAGGGCATTGATATTGAATAATACCCTGGAAATTCTTAAGCGCTGCATGAGTATCATAGGAATAAGTCCTTTGAAGAGAATGTAATTTGATAACAAGTAAAAAGATTAATAACTCTCAGAAAATCATTTTCTTTTGGTTTGATAGATCTTTTCAATTGGTCCGAAAAGTTGGTATTACAGATTCCAGGTTTGACACCTAGTTATACTCAACATCCAATTTTTCCTGATATGTTCACATCTGCCATCGTAGCTGCGATAATTGCGATTGGTTTAAATTTAGCAATGGCTCTTTTGAGAAGAAAGACAACCAATATAGAAAAAATGAAAACTGTGATGAAGGAAACAGGAGAATGGAGAAAAAAATACACTGAAGCCATTAAGAAAAGAGATAAACAGTTAATTGAGGAGCTAAAAAAGAAACAATCTCAAATGCAGAAGATGAGCATGGAGATGCAGCAACAACAAATGAGACCTATGATGCTATATATGATACCATCTTTTATGCTATGGATATTTGTTTTTCCAGCGATATTCGGTCAAACGGTGGCTCTTTCACCCATCGAAATACCATACTTAACCTGTTCTGCTGATAATGTAAAAATAGATACACCTGTTCAAACCACGAATAGCACAAGCACTGAATTGAAACAAGGACCATGTAAAGTCCCCGGTCAGGTATTTCTATGGGGTTGGTTCTTGTTAGTTAACTTTGCCTTCAGTGGAATCATAGCAAAGGTTACCAATACAAGCATCCCCACATTCTAGTTTGAGCTACTTTCAGGGGTGTTAGCATCTTTTTGTTTAAAAATAAATATATTTATTCTTGATAAGTATTATTAATTATAATGGAAAAGATTTTTGGGAGGAAACTTTTATCAGATAAGAAGGACGAAAATTCTTCCCGTACTGCTAGCGGTTATAAAATTACTCAGGATGATATCAAAAAAGTCAATCTATACAACAAAGGAGTAAACAAGATGTCGGAGGAAAAATTTGAAGACGCTATTAGATGTTTTGATCTTTCCCTTAGGATAGATCCCTTTTTCGTGGACGCCTTAATAAAGAAGGGTTATTCACATTTCCTTTTAAAACAGTATAATGTTGCGATCACCATTTTTGATCGGGTATTAGAGATAGATATCAACAATCCTGAAGTTTGGAACTTAAAGGGCCTAGTTTTTTACAAGTCAAAAAATTACGAAAAGGCTATAGAGTGTTGCGAAAAGGCTATAGATTTCAATCCTAACAACTCCATGGCTTGGTATAATTACGCCTGTTACCTGACATTGGATGGAAGGTCAACCACAGGCATGGAAGCTTTAAAAAAGTCTATTGAGCTTGATATTGCTAATGCAAAAAAAGCAGTAAAGGACAGAGATTTTACTAATGCCAGAATGGAGGAAGATTATAAAAGGATTATCGAGGTTGTAATACTTGAATCCATTAGACAGGGAAATGATTATTTGGGGAAGATAGTATGGATTACAGGATTAGATCGGGAGGAAATTCAAGATGCTACAACCAGATTAGCCAATAAGGGTTTACTAATTAAGAACGTCAAGAAAACATTTACCGGGAAAGATGAACAATATGAGCTCACTAAAGAATTGATATCAAAGATAGGGGTTGAAAAACGAAACTCACAATCAAGACCTCTTGAAGGCAAAAAAGAGGTTTTCTTTTCTACTCAACAATTAAAAGATATCAGTGCAATCTTGTATGAATCTTCAGAATCTTCCGAGAGAGGTGACTTGAATTCTTTATTACAAAATATTGATAAATTATTAAACCCGATCTTGCATGGCACTTTGATTCTAGATAACTTTTTTGAAGAACATAGAGAGTTACGATTGTTTAACAGCAGATTACGAGAAAGAGGTCAGGAATACTTGAATTCTAATAAAGAGGAGATTTCAAAATTCATGCTTGATATGGATAAAAAAATAAGAGGCTAGATCATCCTTAAATTTGAACAACCCTGTTATCAACAATTGAGATTTGTTTTAGAGTAAACAACTTTACGGCTCTGACATAGATTTCATGCTCTTTGACAAGTATTCGTTCTGATAGTGACGATTCATCATCGTTGTCATATACTGGAACAGGATACTGCAAGATTATCGGTCCACTGTCCACACCATTATCTACAAAATGTACAGTGCAGCCCGAAATCTTTACTCCAGCCAACAATGCCTGTTTTTGTGCATGTAGACCTTTAAATGATGGAAGTAATGATGGATGCACATTCATTATCCTGTTTTTGTATAATTCCACAAACGATGGACTTAAAATTTTCATGAATCCAGCAAGACAAACTAGTCCGTTAAGGTAATCAATGTCATTATTTTTCAATTCAAAATTTAGCCTGCTTTCAAATGACTCATCTTTTCTGTCTGACAATATAACAGCGGTCTTAACTCCATATTCTTTTTCTGCAATTTTCAAACCCGAAGCATCTTGTTTATTTGAAACAACTACTATTTTACCAATTCCGTCAACTTCTCCTCTCCTAATTGATTCAAGAATAGCTTGCATATTGCTTCCACGTCCAGATATCATTATAGCTAAATTTATCAATTCAACAAACATTTAGTATTAAAATTGGCAATTTATTAATTGATTGATAGTATTGTAAAAAATCATATATCCATAGTTAATGTAAGATCTCTCTATAATTAAAAATAGACTAATTTATGCAAAGTTTTTACAGAGATCATCTGTTGGCATTTAGATCAAATCTATGCTATATCCAACAGGAAAATCGGTGGGCTTTTTTACCTTCGGATTGAAATTATCAGTCACATTAACCTAAACCATCATAAATCAATTTAAGTGATACAATTAGTAATATGATGCTGAATATTTTTAGCAATAAATCAGATTTCATCTTACCGGTTAGTATACTACCCACGGTACCCCCAATTATGGAACCTACTGACAAAATGAATCCCATATAGTAGTCCGGTTTTCCGTCAATGATGAACAAAGTTAAACCTGAAAGGGATGTAAATATGAGAGCGAATTGGGATGTAGCTGAAGCTGTTTTCATGTTAAACCCTAAAAGAATAATCAGACACGGGACGAAAATGATACCACCTCCAATACCAAAACTACTCGACAAAGTACCGGCCAGCAATGAAAAGATAACTAAGATCAATAATCTTGAAAAATCCAAATAATTATTCTTATGCGAGAGATTCTGTCCTCTTTTCTCTTGACCTAGTATTCTTGATCGAAATAATAAGTATAGAGAGGTAGCTATTAAAATGAGCGCAAAATATATTCTAAATTCATTCAAAGTAAAGTAATTAGAAATGTAAACACCGATGAAAGTTCCAGGAATAGAGGAGAATGCCAAGATCAATCCGATCTTTTTTTCGGTCAATCCTTTTCTAATATAATGATATGAAGAAGACATACTAGTAAAAAAAACTGCAATAAGGCTTGTTGAAGATATCTGCGATGGGATATAATTGAGATAACTAAGATAAGGGGCATTTATTATACCACCTCCTATACCGACCATTGAACCAATTAGACCGGCCGCTAGAGAAACCACAAAAGCAATTAGAACATCAGTGACCATATATACAGGTTATAACTAATTCGCGGCTATATAATGAGGATCATGTTGTCAAAACTCTTTCGAGGACTTATTAGCCCAATAGAGTACTGCTATGGTGCTCAACCCTGACCCAATTATTCCTGCGATCAGAGCTTCAAAGAAATATTTAGAAAACAAATTGGGTATGAAAGAATTAAAAAAATTTGTTATTGACGGTAATATTGAATAAATGGAAATTCCTCCAATAAAGCCTAATATCCAAAATATTATAATCAAGATTAACTTATTCATCAATTAGTCCCATTTTCAAACATAGAACTATTGATGAGATTCATATTAAAATTTTTCATCCCTTGATATGGCTCTGTTCACTTAATGGTCCTTAGTTCTTTCTTGTGATGATTTACAAATAGATTTATCAATTAAATAATCGGATTAGGGATGAAGGCCGTAATCACGTCTGATTTTTGCCAGTTAGTGGATCTCGTGTGACATGAAAATAGTTAATATTATAGTATTATTTATATTTTTTATTAATATTTGGATGAATAGACATAAATTATGGTCGTTAACATACCCGTTTTAGAAATATCTGTACCACTGCTAATATGCTAAAGCTCTACTAAGGTTAATTAGACGATCATTGTTTGCCTTCTTCTTTCATATCAAACTTTAGGCGATTGGATACTATTGTTATATAAGCAAATCATAGTATATACAGATATATTTGGTTAATTAGTCAAGCAACGGTATCCTATTGTGTCGCTTTTGTAAATCAATAGAATAAAAGGAACTTATAAAACCCTCTACAGTTAATATATCAATCAACTTATTAAAAAAAAGGCTTGTGTTCCGCCTGTTCAGGCGCCTTGGTTAAGTTATGTCAATCCCGTGGATGCTCATATGAATATTGATAGTGCTTGTTTGACTAGAATTTTTTTCCCTCATTCATAAACCGCATTTCCCTATGTTCTGTTCATTGTGAAAGGTGGCAGTGTCTCTCACTGCTTGTCAGTATATGTGGTATTGTATCTATTAGAGCCTTCATTCCTTTTTTTTCTTTTCTTTCGGGTCGATCCAGAATATCTGAAAATACAATCTGTAATCTTGCATAATATTTGGATATGGTCGATTATATCCATCTTGTTTGGCCTATGGTAGATATGTTAGCCAGCACAGGAAACATCTTTTTGATACTCTCATCATATCCTCTTATTGGTTTAACCTCTATACCTAGATACCCTATTTCTGTCGTATCTTCTTTTAACCATTGGGCTGCTGTCGGACACACCGCTGACACACCGCTGACACACCGCTGGTCTTACAATCAGAGACTCAAAAACACGCTTAGGATAACCTTACTTTCGGTGACTATTGAACACTGAATTGTTGCATTGGAGGATATGTATTATGACCATATTTTTTGGCTGCCCTTAGTCCCTTCCCATTTTCTTTTAGTGGAGATCAAACCCTTGGTAATAAATGCTCATATAAATAAAGCTATTAATATGAAATAAGTAAAATTTAATTTGTGTGATTCAAATTGACAGTTACAAAGAAAGAATTAAAACAAAAAGAAAATATAGAGAGATTAAATAACGCGATATCTACATTAGATTCTCTAATAAAAAACGTCAACATCCAAAGAAATATTAGAAATATGATAAGGGAGGTCTTGGCCATTCTTAAGGATGAGAAAGGAGGAAGTATATCAGTACGAGCTGCAAATGCCATTAGTATGTTAGACGGTGTCACCCAAAATCCTCAAATGCAGTCACATATCAGGACAAGCTTATGGCAAGTTGTATCAGCGTTAGAGAGTATAAGAGAGCAATAGCTCTTATAGATTTTTATGTACCCGGCTTGCCTGGTTTAGGTGGTGGTGGTAACTTTTCTAATTTATGGTTAGGATTTGCTAAATAATGTCGTGATGCACCCTCTCCGCTCAGCACAATATTACAATTAATACATCTATATCTTATGGCCAAATCAGTTCAACATTAAGAACATCATACATACGAAAAAACCTATCGAAATTTACCTTAGCTTTATGATTTCTCTATTATCCGGGACGCTAGACCTTATTTTCATCCGAGAGTAAATTACACTCGCAATATTCTCTGATTTAGATTTTTCCCCATGATTAACCAGTACCCTTTTGGGTCTCACTTTTGAAACAAAGTTTAAAATTTGATTAAAATCACTGTGACCACTAAAACCGTCAATTTTTTGTTTTGAGCATCTGACTGGAATTACCTTAACCTTTCCATTCTTATCTATCATGCTAGCTTCAGATATGGTCCCGTCCAAAACCCTACGACCCAGCGTGCCGTTAATCTGATAAGATACGAACATAATTTTGTTTTGAGGGTTAGGAGAAATTTGCTTGAAATATTCAACCGATGGACCTCCTTCTAACATTCCGGAAGTTGCCATGATAATGGAAGGAGAATCATCGCTAAAGACTTCTTCTCTTTTACCAATTCCATTTATGACCGTAAAATAAGAAGATAAAAACGGATTAGTACCTTCGGATACAGATTTTCTCACTTCATATCCTAGATAATGTGCATAAGACATATGGATGGCACTTGCCTCTGATATCATTCCTTCAATAAATATCGGAGATTCCACCAATCGACCTTCCCGCATCTCTTTATCTAAGACCAACATTATTTCCTGGGCCCTACCTACAGCAGGAACAGGTATTAGCACCTTTCCACCATGTTTTAAAGTGTGATTGATACTCTCAGTAAATGTATTATAAACAACAGATTGATCTGGCATTATATCTGAGCTTGCACCATATGTGCTTTCAGTTATAAGAGTCTCAACACGTGGGTAATTAGCCAAAGCTCCATCTAGTAACTGTGTTTTAGCGTATTTGTAATCTCCCGTATAAAGGATGTTATGAGCCCCGGAAATATTAATGTGAACAGTAGCGCTTCCCATAATGTGCCCTGCGTTATTTAGGGTTATTGTAATATCAGGCGATATATCGGTTGGTTTACCATAAGGAAGGGGAATACAATGTTTGATCACCTCGTTGATATCCCTGATCTCATAAGGCAGGTATGACCCATTGCTCTGTGCAATCTTTACCGAATCCATTTGCAATAGAGTCATCAAAGGTAAAGTGGGTTCTGTACAGTAAATCGGACCCTTGTATCCGTACTTGAATATCGCAGGCAAGAACCCTTGATGATCTATGTGGGCATGACTTATTACTACTGCATCTAATTCCTCCAAGTTAAAATTAAACCAATCGAGTCTTGGATAAGCATTATAGTTTATATTCTCTCCGGGATTAATGCCGCAATCAAGCATTATTTTACTCTCTGGGGTTACAACGATAAAACATGACCGTCCTACTTGCTTGACACCACCTAAGCAGTAAATCGCTACCTCTTTGAGATTACTGTATTGATACATTGCTCTATCATCAACAGTTTTTTTTGATAAATATCTGGCATTTTTGGCTTGATTATTGTTCGTTAATCCCCTCTCATCATTTGAATCACCATTATACAGTAATGAGGTGGACAACAAAGGGGGTCTAAAAATTCTTTTTCCTAAACTTTGATAAAAGGTAATGCGTTCTTTGGATGAATTTTTTAATATGGAATGTATATTTTTTATGCTATTAGAAGGGATATGAGGCGATCGTCTTGTATGTGCAATCCACCCTGTTTCTTTTGCAATTTGTAAAAATATTTCGGGAGTTATCCCCTCGGGATTGTTTACTTCTAGAATTACCTCGCCTGTAGCTTCATCACAAAATATTACAGTTATCAGGATTTCCTTTGGCAATATTTTATTAATTGCATTACGAGCATCATCCTCTGAAAGTCTTATAGATGGATCAGTTCTAATTATGAATCTTTTCTTCATCGATTTTGAGAGGGCTGACAGATGAAGGGTTAGCTCTGTCAACGCGAATGAAGGATCCTTAGTATAAAGAGCAATATTGGCTGCTTCACACCGAACAATCGTTATTTGAGCTTCTTTTGGGATGGATTGCATGACTTGAGATTCCAGCTTTTCTTCAAATTTTAAGGTAGCTGATAATAGTGAACTTTTATCGCATTTTGTTACACTATTTGAATCCTTTAAAGGTATGGCTCTTTCACGTAAAGTGATTTTTTCAATTTTCTCATGGGTCAATTTATTATATATTTCCTTAATTTATTTAACATGTCGTAAAAAATCAGACATTCTTCCTATCTACAATTGATTATTTATATTTTTAATAAGTAGATGTTTGATGTATCAAGTTACCTGCCTTTTAGTTTTGTTCTATTAAGTATCATTTTCTCAGCAATATCCTTTAATATTTTACTCTTTAGTGATTCATTCTTGGATATCATGATATACCCTGATTTTATGTGTGGTCTTTTAGGTAACCTTGCACCATCATTAATCTGATCTTTTTCAACTTGATATCCCAAGGATTCGGCAGCGACAACCAACTCCGATATCATGGGATCATAGATTGCCATCGATTTTGATATCCTTCTACCTTTCCCTCTTGAAAAGTTCTTATTATAGTAGTCTACCCAGATGATAACATTTTCATAGTCCTTCAAATGCCTTGTAATAAAAAAAGTTCGTTCTAACCTTTAAGTTTTTTTATGCTAATCAATTGCAAATAAAAGTAATCAATTATTTTAGACTTTTCTAATCGAAAGTTCACAATTACTTACTATCGGATTATAAATCCTTAAATCATCACACATTTTCTTTACTTTTAACAAAGCTTCTGCCTCATTCTTTGATAATATTTTGATTAAAAAGGATTTAGCTGATCTGACTGAAACTATATCGGAATAGTTCTCTTTGAGAATTAGATCGTTAAGCACTGTTTCTCCTTCAGGGTCGTTGAGAAATGGTTTGTTCTCGATGCTCACGTTAACGAGAAATATTTTCTTTTTTTTGGCTTCAGTCATATATACTTCTTAAAAAAAGAAGGTCATTATATATACAAAAGCTTTTAATTACAGAATTTAATTGATAATAAAATCATGGTCATGTAGCTCAGCCTGGCAGAGCGAAGGTTTTGTAAACCTTAGGTCGCGGGTTCAAATCCCGTCATGACCTATCTGGATGACTATCCATTAATAATAATAATTATTGATTGATTTGATAGCTTTAATTGACAGAAGAATATGTAAGTAATAGTGATTATCGGATTTTGACTATGGAATTGCTGGGAGAAATACTGCATTTTTCTAAGAGCGGTCGCTTAATAGTAAGAATCGAGAATAATGATTCACATGTGAAATCGGGGTTGATAGTATTAGATAATAAAGATAAAAAGGTTGGCAAGATTGCTGAATTGATCGGGTCGGTGAACTCTCCATATGCCTCCATAATTCCTTTTGTTCAAGCCAAGAGTAAGATGGCAGGCTTAAAAGTGTATTTTGCCATAACTGGAAAAAAAGACTTTTATTTCAAATCTAAAAACAAAAGGAAAATTAAGAATAATAAAAAATAGGTGACATAAGTGGTTTTGAATGTAGATCTTAAGAATGAATGCCCTGAATGTCATGCAAACCTCGTGCAAGATACAGTAAAAGGCGAATTTGTATGTAGCCTATGTGGATATGTGGTTGAAGAAAATTTGGAATATCAAGGTCCAGATGCTTATGTTAGCGACCCTGGACACAAATCGAATAACCTGAGAGCTAGTGGTGTAAATAGTGTTGCGTATCATGATTATGGTCTTCATACTGAAATAGATAACCAATGCAAGGACTATTCTGGTCGACACTTCAATGATGATATCAGAAAGTCAGTTGTCAATCTTAGGAAATGGAACAGTATTATAAGAATCTCAAATTCGAAAGACAGGAGACTATCAAATGTGTTATCAAAAATTAATGAGACTTGTTCGCTCATGTCATTTCCCAAAGTTGTATGTGAAACGGCAGCATTAATTTATAGAAATTATGAGAATAGGAACGATACCAAGGGAAAATCTTCAGTATGCATGGCTGCAGCTGCTATATACTATGCCTGTAAAATTTGTAAAGTTCTCAGATCACTAAACGAAATAGTAAAATATAATGGTAACACCGAAGACACTAATGAAAATCTCAAACTAGCTTCGAAATACTATCGCTCGATGGTATTGATTTGTGAAAACGATGATACCAATTTGACAATCCAAACTCAAGACAAAATTACCAATTTTATAGAGCAAGATCCAAAAGCCCGAAATAAAAACAAACAGAGTTTTACAATAGTAAATATGCAATCAATCAATATAAATCAGTATATATCTAAATTGGCTAACACAGCAAAGTTTGATGTTAAAATAGAGCGTCTGGCCATAGAGATAGCGAAAAAAACGGAGAATCATTTGCTATCAGATGGCAAATCACCTAATGGAATTGCAGCTGCTTATCTATATCTAGCATCGGTCCTTCTTGGAATTAATATATTACAGATGGATATATCCCGATTAGCTGGGGTTACAGAAGTGACTATACGTAATAGATGCAAAGATATTCTTACGTGTTTCAGAATAACACTCAAAGTAAAGCCAATTTTAAAGATATAAATAATCTGAAAATATAGAAATTCTGTTTAACAATGGGCGGAAATAAGAAAAAGCCAAGTCAGTCGAATGCTTCTAAATCCCAAGAGAATAAGGGAGGTAAAAAAGAAGAGGTAAAAAAGACTCCAGCTTCTAAAACTCAGCAGAAACAAAAGCTCTCGGTATTTATTGAAGAAGCTCAAGGGTTAAAGACGCTGGACTCGATGAAAGCCATCACGGTTCATTCATTTGCAAGGGCATTAGGTGTGAAAATTTCGGTTGCTAATAATTTCTTAAAAAATTTAGAAAGCAAGAACATCATAAAATCAATAGGCGGATATAGTGGGCATAGAATATACCAAAAGTCAAAATAATTAATTTTTAATTTAGTGACTTATTTATGCTCAGATAGTCTCCAACTCTAAAAGATTGTAATATATCGATGTTATTTGAGGTAACCCTTCCCAATAGGTTCAGTTTTTGATCTAGCGTAGCGTCGCATAGGAAAATACAAAGAAAATTTCCTAATGGGGAAAATGCTATATCACCTTTTTTAAAAGAGTTGACGGGTTTTTCGGATCCCAGCTGTAGCGCTACCTGGATGTAAATAAATTTACCATCGTAGCTATTAATTCTACCAAATAATGGGAAAACATTGATTAAGTTTTTTATAGTTAAGGGTGAGAGATGTCTTCTAAATTCGCCTTGCAATTCATGTGCCCGATTTAACTCTATTTTTATTGGTATTCTCGAAACACTTTGAAACTCAGATGACATATATGTCGATAAAAGGTTTATAAATATGAACTTTCAGCAACATTTAATTATATATTTTAATCTTTTTGCATAGTAGTGGCTGTCAAGCGAGCAAAAAAGAAGTCAAGTACTGTGAAGGATGATGAGTTGGACATGGATAAAATTGGTGACGGGGGAATAGACAACTTGCAAGTAGGAGATGTTAGTAGTAACTCAAGGGAAGCGGATAAAAAAGAGTCAAACAGGGTAATAACATACAAAACTTATGACGCCGATGTAGAATTCAAGCTGAAGGAGATTCCATCTAAGAATGATGAAATCTTAATTGGTCCTGCTCGATTAACTAGATTTGAAAAAGCTAGGATTACAGGAGCCCGCTCGTTGCAATTGTCATTGGGCGCTCCCATTCTAACAAAGATACCGCCAGAATTTACAGATACCATCATGATAGCCAAATATGAACTGGAAAAGAAAACTTTGCCAATTTCTATAAGGAGAATACTTCCGAATGGACTATATCAAGATATACCGATAGAATGGACTATATAGGCAAGAATGATAGAAACTATAGTTATTTATTTCTGACGAAAAGATAAACGTCGTTGAAATTTGTGCCCGTGTAACCTGTGTCTATTTTTGAATGTAATTTTGTGAGCAATACATTGGTGTTTTTGCTATTAAGATAATAATTAACATCGAAGTTTTTGCTTTTCAATAATTCAATAGTCTTTGGTGCGATGAAGGCACCGGCTGAAGTGGAGTTTCCATCAATACCGTCAGTCCCGATGCAAATAACGGAAAAATCAAGAAAATCGGAGTCCTTTATTACTTGCAACAGGCTACAGATTGCCTCCTGATTTCTACCCCCAATCCCAATCTTTCCACCTGATATTATATTGGTGACTTCTCCACCTAAAACGATACACGTTTTCGGCTCGAGTTTAGTATTAATGATTTTCGATGCAATTTTATTGAAATCACTCATTGAAATTCCATAATTTGATCCCATATAATTTGTAGAATAACCTCGCATTTTGAAACATTCCTGAATGAGTCGACAAAATTTTGAATTGTTTCCAATGATGATGTTGGTGATGTTCCTTGAACTAAATTCCTTTGGTTTCAAGGTCTCCGGTATTTCACACCTAACCCCTGACTCTAGTATAACTTTTATCTTTCTGATTGATTCGGATTTGCTATCTAAGATGAAATAGTTATTCAAAATAGAAAGAGCATCTTTAAAGGAAGATCTGTCAGAGGATGTCAATCCTGACCCAATCGTATCGAGATGATCACCTACTACATCGGATAGAATTAAACTAATGACTGGAGTGGTAGGATCTATCCAGTGCAATATTTTACCACCCTTGATTTGTGAAAGATGCTTTCTAACTATATTTATCTCCCTTATATTAGCACCAGAAGTTATCAGCAATTTATTAATAATTTTTTTGTCCACAAGGTTAATCCCCTTAATTGGAGATACTATTAGAGAGGATGAACCTCCAGATATTAAGAAGACTATTAATTGTATACCTTTTCTACTTTGTAATTCCTTAACCACTTTTCTAGCAGCCCAGGCACTTTTGACATTTGGAATTGGGTGAGATGACTGTATTATTGTTACTTTATCCAATAATTCAAAATTTTTTTTATGCAGCATATATCCGATAGGGACAATCAATATGGATTTCTTAATTCTATCACTCATTTTATCAAAGAATCCAACTAACATTTTTTCAGACGCTTTGCCAACGCTAACAACCAATGTCGATTCTTTGCTAGGGAGATCAAATTTGTGTACTTTATTATTTAAATCGGTAATTTGCACATCTGAATCTACATGAATAGATTCACTAACGAGCCGTTCAGGATCAGTATATTTGAAAGCATAATCCAAAGCATATAGGGAATCACGTAATGATTTACAATTATGATATCTAAGAATAGTATCTTTGTTTCTAATGATACTCATTAGAATTCAGTTGAGTAATCCTATTATTAATCCATATTTGTTATAGTATTGATAATATTAATACCAGTGCATTAAATAAAAATAAATATTTATTGATCCTACTTCTCTCTATGTTTAATTTCTTCACCCCTATCAAAGCTAACAGTATATTACCAGAAGTAAAGGTTAAATTTGCCAATATTCTGACGCAAAGAGATAGTATAATGGAACTTCAGGCCGAACTAAATTCTATAGTGGATCAAGAAGTATCACACGAGGCTTTTTTTATGAAGAAGAGTCAAGTAAACAAGGCAATTACTGAACTGTATAGAGATATCGAAGATCTTGAAGGATTAGGCATATTGATTAAAAGTTTTGATGAAGGCCTATTAGATTTCCCCTCCAAACGATTTAACGAGGAGGTATGGTTGTGTTGGAAGCTAGGTGAGGATAAAATAAAATTTTGGCATGGGAAAAATGAAGGGTTTATGGGTAGGAAACCACTTTCAATTAGAGGCAGTTTTAATAATGATGATTTAGCAGATTTACGTTAGATAGGGATTTTTAGTGTCAAATGATTTAGATAGACTCTTCAAGCTTGACAATGAACCAACTTTTGTTATTTTGGAAACAAATATGCACCCATTTGATATATTCAAGAGGCTAAGTTATGAGTTCAGTGATCTTTTCATTTTTGAATCATTAGAAGGACCCCAGGAATTGGTCGAATCCTCGATTATGGGTTTTGGTCCTAAATACAAAATTAAATGCAATACTAATATGTTACTAGTATATAAGAATGATAGGATTATAAGGAAAATTTCGATCACAGACCCTCTGGACACATTAAAAAATTGTTTTCCAATAATTAGTAATAAAGATTACAGATACGTTGGAGGACTAGTGGGCTATTTTTGCTATGAGGCAATAAAATACTGGGAGAAAATCAATGTCAAAAGTAAGATATCATTTCCCCTGCTTGAATTTGGGTATTTTGATGATGGTTTAGTGTACGATCACACAAAAAAGAGACTTGAATATTTTTTTTACGAAAAATCAAGAATCGAGACAATTAGAAAGATTGTGAAAGGCAAAAGTAAATTAACAAGAAAGCATGATTCAACATTTTCACTGCCAAAGAGAAGTATGAAAAAAAAGTCATTTGAAAATAAAGTGAATCAGATCAAGGATCATCTATCTGATGGAGATATCTTTCAAGCAGTATTATCAAAGAAAATAAAATTTACTTTTAAGGGAAACCCTCTGCAATTGTATGAGGAGCTCAGGAAAATTAATCCTTCTCCTTATATGTTTTACTATAAAACCGGTTCTAGGATTTTACTTGGATCCAGCCCCGAAATGTTGCTAAGGATTACAGGCGACCAAGTTGAGACATACCCAATCGCGGGATCAAGACCGGTTTCTGAAAATAAAGAAATTACAGAACACCTGCGAAGAGAATTATTAAGAGATGAAAAAGAAATTGCCGAACACACCATGTTGGTAGATTTAGCCCGAAATGATCTTGGAAAGGTATGTCAATTTGGGTCGGTTATTACTTCAGAATTGATGAAAGTAAAAAAGTTTAGCCACATTCAACATATTGTATCTCATGTCGAGGGTATTTTAGATCAAAAATATGATTCATTTGATGCATTTCGAGCTGTATTTCCAGCGGGTACCATATCAGGAGCTCCAAAAATTAGAGCGATGGAAATCATAAATGACCTTGAATCAGAAAGCAGAGGACCATATGCTGGTGCTGTAGGCTATTTTTCATTCAATCAATCTTGTGATTTTGCCATAACCATAAGGTCCATCTTTTTTAATAAGGAAAAGGCGTTTACACAGTCTGGGGCAGGAATTGTCATAGATTCTATACCTGATAAAGAATATCAAGAAACTGAAGATAAATCCCACGCCATTCTATCAACATTAAAGGCGGTCGAAAAAACCGCTATTAAGGCTTCAATTAAGTAATTCACGAGGTGGTTTTGCATATTTATTAGATTTGAGCATATGATATTGAATTGCAATTGATGGATCCTTTTGCCTACCTGTTAATACTCCTACAACAATCTCATCTTTTTTTATTAATTCTTTTTCACGTAACTTCATTATTCCGGCAGGGACAGATCCTGATGCCATTTCACAGTCAAATCCATTCAGCCCTACGATGGTCATTCCATCCATCATATCTATGTCAGCTACCTGTTCTACGATACCATTCGTAAACTCGATTGTTCTCAGTGCTTTAATTATATTTGCAGGCTTTCCGATTTGAATTGCTGTTGCTTGTGTTTTAGGTACAATGTTTTTTTCTTGTTGTTTTTGATAGAATCGGTCAATTAGCTCTGTATTAACTTTTCCGGCGTTCCATTTTAGTTTGGTATCCTCAAACAATCCATTTACTAGTTGATAAAAAGTATTTGCACCTGTAGCATTGACGACCAAAACGCGAGGTATCTTTTTTATCCATCCCCATTCGTAGAGCTCCATGAGCGCCTTACCACAACTGGATATATTTCCTAGAGCTCCCCCCGGATATACGATCCAGTCAGGTGGATTCCAATTAAGATATTCCATGATTCGAAATATTATAGTTTTTTGACCTTCAATCCTAAATGGATTCAAAGAGTTCACTGTATATCCGCCTTCTTTCGAGGCCATGGCTAAAGATAGCGATAAAGCATCATCAAAATTGCCATCTACTTCAAGTACCTGAGCGCCAAACTGAAAGGCTTGACCAAGCTTTCCTGGAGCTATTTCACCTCTTGGGATGTAAACATCACAATCAAATCCCTCATTTGAGGCGTACATGGAAGCAGATGCAGAAGTATTTCCGGTAGAGGCACAAACTATTTTCTTAACACTCAGTAACTTCGCATGTGTAACTGCAGCAGCCATTCCATTATCCTTGAAAGACCCACTGGGGTTATAACCTTCAGGTTGAAGAAATAATTTGTTGGTGGGTAAATTAACATACTTTGCAACCTTACTCATTTGGTAAGGTCTCGAAGATCTACCCTCTGATCCATCCAATGAGACCAAAAATTTTGAACATTCTTGCACGCTTTCAGTGTCAATGCCAACAAAATTTAATAATTCTCTATATCGCCATACACCACTTTCATTGAAAATATTCCCTCCAAAATTGCGTCGTTGGTAAAATACTTCAATAAGATCTCTTTTTGGTACATCCAGATACTGTATATCTAGGAGAAAGCCGCATGAGCAGCGATAAATATCGTTATCTATGGAATATTCAATTCCGCAAGAAGGATTGATACATTTTTTTTTTGCTCTAAATTCCATTCAGGTTTAAAGTTTAACGATTTAGATTTATAAACGTAAAATTGATATTATAATGTTTGTTAAATTCATGTAGGGAATTCCAAGAACTTCTACATAGTGTATGCGAAAGGACGCCGGGGGAATCAATTTTACTATCTGGAGGATTAGATAGCAGTATCCTCCTTTTTTATATGCGTCCCAGAGAAGCCATAACAGTATCTATCGATCCATATTCTTCCGATTATCGATATTCCACTGTGGTCGCTAAGCATTATTCTAAAAATCATCACATTGTAATCCCAAGAATGGAAGAAATCTTGGAAAACTTGGAAGAACTGGTAAGGGACTTTAAGACATTCGACCCAATATTCTTAAAAAATAGCGTAGTACAGCTTTTAGGATTTAAAGAGGCTCTAAGGCTAAAGGTAAATTCGATTATTTTAGGGGATGGTGCAGATGAACTCTTTGGGGGCTATAACTTTCTGTGTAAATACCTAAAGTCTCCAGAGATTTTGCAATCAAAATTAGATGAAATAGCTCAAAATATGGAGTTTGTATCTTTTAAATTGTCAAAAAAATACTATCTCGGAATAACAACGCCGTTTCTTGACGATACGATCGTAAAGTTTAGTCAATCATTATCAGCAAATGATAAGATCGCCGTGCATAACGGGATAATTTATGGAAAATTCTTTTTGAGAAATTGTTTTAAAGAAATATTGGGGGACGAGATTGCTTGGAGAAGAAAAGAAGCGTTAGAAAGCGGATCAGGAATAAACAAGATTTTGCCATATTTAGAAAATTGTATTACCGATGAAGATTTTCTAGCCGGATTAAGCAAAGCAAAAAACGAAGGGGTTTTAATTAGAAATAAAGAGCACATGTTTTATTATCGAATATATAGAGAATTTTTTGACGCACCAATTCATCAGATCTGTGATCAATCTGGAAAATCAAAAAGATGTCCTTCTTGTAACACTGTATTCATTTGGAATGGCAGCTTTTGTAAGACTTGCGGTGCTTACCCGGTATAAATATCAATTGTATGAAATGTAACCATTGAATATTGTCACTTCGGTTACAACAATGGAGAAAAATACACCTTTATATACAAAATTTTACATTGGGAGAAGGTATAAAAGTAAATGTCTTTCAGCAACAAATGGATCAAACCACAAAATGAGATAAGCAATGTAGGTATGAAACTATTAGAGAATATAAAACCCCCCTCGCCATTAAAACCTAGAATAGAAGAGGCACAAAAGAGGCTGCATTCTCAGATCGCAAAACTGGAAAGCATGGCATCTAAGATGGACGAGAAAGACCAGGTCATATTTAAGAGGATTATTAGTGCGATGCAGAATCATGATAGTCAATATGCTAAAATCCTTTCTAATGAATTATCACAAATCAGGAAAATGAATAAGATGATAACATCCGCAAAATTGGCATTAGAACAAATTCAACTTCGATTAAATACTATTACCGAGCTAGGCGATGTCGTGGTTACTTTGAGTCCTGCAATGTCAGTAATAAAGAATATTCAGGGTGGATTGAATTCAATGATACCAGAAGCCGGACAGTCGTTTGGAAAGATCACAGATATATTAAATGGTATCATGAATGATTCTGGACAAATACCAACAACGTCTGAGATTAATGGAAACACAAATACTGTAAGCGAAGATGCTTTGAAAATAATAGAAGAAGCAAGTGCTATCGTAGAACAAAATATGAAGGACAAATTCCCTGATTTACCAAATACAGGATTAGATTCTAAAATCTCAGAAAGTAACTCGCTTTATTGACATACGATAAACCATTACTATTTTAGAGTTCTACATCGTCAATGATGGCGTTCAGCCTCATTTTTATGCGGTAAATGGTAGGGTAGCTATAACCACTTTCTCGATATTTTTTTATCATGATTTTCCAGTTTTTTAGCCTTACTTTAGCTTGCTTTTTTGTCAATAGTGCAGTCTCCTTCTTGACCAAGCTCTTGCGTCCGGGATTTAAGTAACCACCAACATTTGCCCGGTATCTATTATTTGCAAATCGAAGTCCAGATATTATAACATCAAGAGGTATTTTTTCGAAATAACTTCTTATTTCATTATATTCAGATTTTAATGCGTAAAATTCAATTCTGTATTTCTTCATAAACCATTAACCACGACTATATTTCAAAATTCGAATTATGAAATATCAATAGATACCTGTCTTAGAGAATGCGAAAACCGGAATAATTAATCCGATCGAGAAAGTCATTTATTTGAATCATCAATTGTGAAAATGGTTGTGCAAGCT
>JACDCB010000218.1 GCA_013694585.1 Candidatus Nitrosopumilus sp.
TCCATACCATAATTGGACTTTATATTGGATTTATTAAAACCGTAGTATAATTATGATCCTGAGAATTTGATCTGAAGGAAAAATCCGCACATTGCGTGTTTGGTGTTATCATTAAATACAGGCAATCACTTTCTTGATACAAGATAAGTGGAATCAAGAAAGGAAACGTCTCAATACGTAAAGAATATTTAGTTTGAATATTGCTCATTAGTCTTTATTTTAGAAATGGTCGATTTCTAATATTATATACTGATCACCATGATAGAGCGAATTAATCTAGAAATATTGATTGAAAAGAATATATGTCTAGCGGCTATCATTTTGTATTGGAATAACAAATAACGGTCGCACTCAAAGTATCACAACAATCAATTAGAATTAGCATTCAAAATATAAAGTTTTCAATTACAAAGTACCCATAAATTTTACAGTTTTTAGCTTGAAAAGTCAAATATCTAAAGTTCATCGCTATAATAATGGTTTAAATGTCTACGATAACTAAAACACCAATAATTATTGCAGTATTTGCTATTGCATCATTATTTGTTGCTGGCCCAGCATCAATGAGTATGGATCAACTAAATGTTTATGCAAATAAAAAATCAGATAGCTCATCACAAGATCTCTTACAGGGTCAATTGTCCGAGCAATCTAGTGAAGTATTTTCAGAAAATGGAACCAGTACTGCTTCTGGTAATAACGTTGATTTATCATTTAGCCTAAATGAAGGCCAGAACTCCTTAGGTCAGCAATAAACTTTTTTTTTAATTCTACGATATGTATATTTTTCTCCAGTATAATTTCCAAACAACATTTTAAATGCCACTTATACTGCCTTTAAAACCAATTGATTCAATTTATCAGACTACATGATCAAATAGCATTGTAAGATGAAACCACTTACATGGAAGGAAATCTAATAATAACAAATCTTTGCTTAGGGCTATATTCACTATACCATTTATTCAATCAATAGATGAATAAATGGAACAATCGTTCTGAAATATAGATTAAAGATAAAAATGTAAACTCCCCACTTACCAATAATAATCGGAATTAACCTGCTATTACACATAGTCGTTATATCTATGGAAATGTTGGATGGTCTCCAATTATCATTCAATTAGAACATGATAAAGCCCAAGTTCCCAGTCTGGTTATAAATAAACATTCTATAAAATTATTCTGAATTTATCGGATAGAACTAATATGCTAAAGATCTTAAAAAATTATTATATCATATATTTTAGTTATAGAAATTAATACTAAAATGTTTAGGTCAAATAATACAAAAACAACTACAGTATTAATTTTAGTAGCATTAGCAACAGTCATGATAATGGGTCCTCAGATATCGAGCATTGGTGATGTACTTGTAAAACAAAAATACAACGATTGGGAGGATTGTAGAGACGATCACAGCAAGAATTGGTGCAAGAAATATTTCAAGAATCATGACGATGATGATGACAATGATGGAAATAGAGCATCACAAGGTATTGGTCAAAGCCAATCCTCAAGTCAAAACAGCCAAGTAGTTTCTGGCGGAGATTCAATAGGCTCAGGAAACAACTTTAGCTTCCAAAATCAAGAGAATTCAGGAAATAACGCATTAGCACAACAATATATCCTATTCTTTTTTTTGTTTAGGCTTGGCCACATAGACAGCAGGTTAGACACCACAATCAAACATAACACCAGGACTTTTTTTACTATCGAACATGTTAAAATGTAGTAGTAATTATTAGAATATAGTTGAAGATATCAGAATTATGTGAAATGATTGAAGAATCATTCCGTTCGGGAAAATATCCTTTAACACAAGAAACTGAAAGACAAATGTCAAAACTTGTTAAAGTAATAAATAGATCATTTTCAGAAGACCTGAAGGGAGATAACATAATCATAGAAACTAGGATCAATGATTTTTTTGTTATGAACAATTATGTGTCAGACATCACACATTTACCTGGGATGATAGAAATGGATGCACTGGATTCTTTTAAGATGCTTAGTAGACGCATGGACAGAATTAAGAACGATGCGAATAACATCACCATAAAAAAAATTAAATGATAATCTCATTACAAATCAGAAAAAATTTTTATTTTTCTAATGATAGAATCTTTCAATAGACTAAGTTATCAGGTGGGTTGTACACACGACATCGATCAGTGAAGCTTCAATGCAGCTTAAACTTGATTTTCAGAGATTACGGGTTAAATCAAAAAATCTGTCTTTAAAAAGGCTATTTATAATAAAAACCATAAAAAAGCAACAGGTTTGACTACAATTGTTAAACAACTTTGAAAAAAGTTGATAAAAAATTTTTTTCTAATTGATTATGGTTTTATAATTTCTGGTTGGTGTCGCAAGTAATTCTTCGATTTCACTATTCATCTTTAAGAAAACCAATCCTTTTTGGGTGGTTTTGTATACCGATCCTTCTATATATTCGATCAAGTCATTTTCTATAAGAACAGAGAGATATTCTTTAAGTTGTGCATAGCTTAGAAAAGCTTTGTACATGATTTTAGTTTTAGTAGCGCCACCATTGGCTGCCTCAAGAACCATTGCTACAATTTCAGTGCGGCTTCTGTATTTCATATAAATATATATAACACTACTAGTATATAACCGTCTACAAATTAGAGTCATTACCGCTTACAAGGTGATGAGCTTTTCTATCCATATGTCACAAAAAATAGTGCTGAATTACGTATGGTGTGTAGAAAACACAATTCAATCCGTCTTAATTTTTAGATGCCAATGAAATATACAAAACAGGAAGGCAATTTTTGAGGATGTATGATTTTATACTATAAAAGATCATGAACAATACTTCTATAAATATCGCTGTTCGTATTTTAATATAATTACATAAAATGAAATTGCCCACCGTTCAATGCTTCAAAATTCAATCATTTGTAGCAGTCAACTATTCAAATACTTTAAGATATACAAAATATAGCATAAGATCTAATAATGGAGTGAAAGTATAGTTGAGATACCCAAACGAATACGAAAAAAAAGGATATGAGAAAGAGGATTGTATAATTAGACCTCAAGTCAAAATAGTCAACTGCCCCATCAAAACTAGCTTAGGGGTCTTGGGCAAGAAGTGGACTATGCTAATAATAAGAGACATTGGTTTTCTAAAGATAAAGAGATTTAATAGGATACTAGAATCAATTCCAGGCCTTACACCAAGAGTACTATCCATGCGCCTAAAGGAGTTAGAAAAGGAAGGGATCATAAAATGTAAGGAAGTGAGAAAAGATCAAGTAATTATATTATGGAGTTTGACCGAAAAGGGAGAAGATATTTTACCCATTTTACTTCTGTTAACGGCATTTGGGTCCAAATGGTATTCTGAAATTGTTTTTGAGGACAAAAAGCCAAGGAGATTGGACGAAGTCTTTTCTCAACCAGAAACAAGACAAAGGATACTAGAATACAACAAAAGGTACAGATTTAAGTAATAATGAAAAAATTAACAAAAAAGTTGAAACAAAGTTACCAGGTTAAAATAACTAATATAAACTAATATAGTAACTTAATACCGTCATTAAATTCTAATAAAAAAAACTAGTAACAAGTATCCAAACTATCATATAATAAATTTCAATTATATATTTCGATAATAATGAGTAACATAACAAAAAACTATAAAGTAGGAATATTTGCAATGTTTATTGCAGCAGCCTTAATTGGTTCAGTCGTAGCCCTTGGTGATAACTTGGCATATGCAGGCGGAAAAAACAAGAAATCTAATGATGCAGAGCAAGAAATTGAACAAGGTCAAGCAAGTGAACAAAATGCACAATGTGTATCTGGAGACTTTTCTTTAATATGTGGAAATAACGTAAACTTGCAATTACAAGACCAATTAGGCAATTTGGCATTAGGCCAACAATAACCTCTTTTTTTTAACACTTTTAATTTCTGTTATTCCATAGATGACGA
>JACDCB010000258.1 GCA_013694585.1 Candidatus Nitrosopumilus sp.
TTGGAGCTACAGTAATACCTAATGAAATTATTCCATTAATTAAGAAAGATACAGCCAGGAATGTTGATGTTGTATCCCTTATTTCGCCTTCAATTGATAGATTCAAAACAGTGGGAGTCTCATATCAAAACTATATGCCGGTACAGGATGAGACATTGATTGAAATTCTTAGAAGAAGATATGCATAGAACTACTTAATCGACTAGTATAAAATTACATTTAGATGGAAAAATGAATTTTTTATAATCTTAGAATTTAATCAGATCGGTTACATAATCGAGAAATCATTCAATGTAAAAGCTATGAGTACTATACTGTAAAATGAATTGAGGGATTGAAATTCATGATTGTATTAATAAACATGGAATTGGAAATCCACTAATTTATATGAATTATTATTCTTTGTCTCAAGAATCTGTTCTATTTTACCGTAATTTTATATGTCACGTCTGAAGCAAAATTATATGGATTTCCATTATTGAAATCATAAATAGCCCCAAAGGATTTTATCTCGTGGTCTCCCACAGGTAGTGGCTTCAAAATTACAAAATATCCATCCGATCTACCTTGCGTTGTACCCTCTTGAGTCATACTATAAACAACATTCACGACATTATCATGTTCAGGCACGGTTAGAGTATATAACGGTGATTGAACCCTGTAGCTTTCTAAATCTGGTACCTCAACCTTATCTACTGTCAAGGTTTTAGATGTTACTTTATCTATATCATTTTTTGCTTCTTGTAACAAACTTTCGGGTGTCGTTACTGTACCCGGTGATCGCTCTTCGGCGTATGTAAATTGCGAATTTATCGGACTAATCAATATACTTTTTCCCGCTGGAATTGTACAGCTCCGTGTTGCATCTGCACCCGTTGTTCCAGCCAAGTACCATACCGGACTGCTGGTATTTTGACCAAAACTACAACGGTCTCCCGTCTCATCATAAGCTGGACTTGTGGACTTGGGAAAACTACTATGCCATATCCACCATTTTGCAGACCATTCTCCATAACTGATTCCATAAGGTTCGGACCCTGGTAGAAAGGTTTCGGGTTGGGCGTTCACATGATAAGGTAATATTAAACTAAGAAACATCAAAGTTGAAAAAGTTATGATTGCAATCTCAATGTGTAGTTTATTGTTCATCCAAATGCTATAAAGTAATTGTATGCTAAAAGGATTTTCTCATTTATTTTCACATAATATTTATGATCCCGCTAAATAACAAAAGTATATATATCTCAAAGCAACCTGGTTCGGCAAATAAGGAAAACAGGATATTGTTTATATTGAATTATTGATTTATGAGATTAGAGAGATTTAGATTCAATCAATGACAAGTATGCAACATAAAATACTGAAAACCCCATGGACTCTATCTAACAAAGTCGTCACTAACCAAATTCTAAAGCTAATAATGATAGCAGTGGTTGCTTTCATATTAGTTGACTTATCACTCCTAAAATTCTATGATCTAATCTTAAAAGACCCTACCTCAATTGAAAAAAAGTTACTATTAAGTTGCCTGGCAGCTATATTCATCGTTACCCAAATTTTCATTTCTAGCTATATCAATAGACAAAATATACCATTCCTAAGAATAGGACAGTTTCGAAAAATTCACAAAATCGTAGTTGTCGTAAACTGGATTTTGACATGTATGGTTTTGAAAGTAATTTATGAAATATGGTTTAAATCTTATTATGAAATTAACTCAGTTATTGTTGCCTTATTTCTAAGTTATGGTTTGGGGATGGTTATGACAGGGCATCTTTCATATAAATTCCTGATATGGTTCAAATCAAATCATGGAAAGACAATGCTCCTATATTTCTTTTCCTCTGCTTTGATTACATCAGCTGGTTTATTCACTTTAGTATTCCTGTATGCTGTACTAAGTATGTATAGTGAAATCATACCGACGTATGGAGGTACAGCAATGTATATGTCAATATTTCAAAGCAATGCACTTATGCTTACCAATATCTTTACAACAGTAGCGTTTATAACAACTTGGCTTGCGACTGCATTGCTATTGAGTTATCGATCTCATATAATTGGTCGAACAAAGTACTGGTTTTTTATCAGTTTACCATTAATATATTTTCTTAGCCAGTTCCTCTCGGTCTTTACAAATAAACTAATAGTTTTTTTTAAAGATGATCCGATCTTCTTCGGGATGGTCTTAATTACTATTTTTACATTTAGTAAATTAATTGGTGGAATTCTCTTTGGATTTGCGTTTTGGAGAATGGCAAAGACCATTGCCACAGAATTGGAAGTCCCGAGGAACCTAATTAGACTTGCAGGTTATGGATATGTAATTTTGTTAATGTCAACTCAAGTTGTAGCCTTCTCTATTGTTCCATATCCACCATTCGGGCTTTTCACGATTCTCTTTTACGGGATTGCATCATATATGATACTTGTGGGAGTGTATTTTTCAGTAATAGTTATCTCACAGGATTCAAAAATGAGAAATATAATTAAAAAGGCTACGGAAAAGGAACCATCTTTAATATCTGATATATCATATGCCCAGTTGGAAAATGTAATAGAAAAGAGAACAATGAGACTCGTTAAGAACATAGCAGTGGAACCTTCATCAGGTTTAGCTATGGAACAGTCGAATTTCGAGGATTTGAAGAGCTATGCTATTTCAGTTATATCAGAGATAAAGTCCTACGATCCAATTTATACTATTCTGATAGAAAAAGAGACAGAAATACTTACTCGTTCCAAAATCTTTTTTGTATGTTTAAATGGAAAGTTACTCGAAAATCTAAGAGATCACCAAATTTCTCTCCTTAGTAA
>JACDCB010000263.1 GCA_013694585.1 Candidatus Nitrosopumilus sp.
CGCAGTAGAACTTACACACGAGTCAATCTTCTCTTTACATCTATTAACAAACTCTATAATTGTGCTATCTGATTTTTCTGAACCATGAACTACGTTTGTAAATGTGTTTTCTACTTCAGTATTTTGAATATCTAAATTCATGATTTCCGCGTCCTTGTGGGCCTCACTGTCCTTGCTTTTTTTAATTACCCCAGGACCTCTTTAAATTATTGATTATATATAGGCTTAACAAGTTTAGCGAACTTGCACACATCATCTCCTATCTTTCAAACTATAAAAAGCCATTCTAATAACTTGAGTTTCCTCTTTAGTATATGCGTGAGCATAATTATCTTGAACATCTCGAAAAAATTGACTAGTATTGCTTAGGATCTTAACTTGACTAAAGGTTTTGAATCAATTGATGAGAACCCCCGTCCGAAAGACGTAGATTCGAATCCCACTCCCCGCGCTTATCTTGGGGATTTATACGACAATATTAAAAGCAAGAGAAAGGAAGTTTCTTTAAGAACAAAAAATTTGACATATCCTGAACGTATTGAGATTAACAAACTTGGAGGTAATAGAGAAATAACTAAGAAGATAATCTCAATTACAAAATCATGTTCTAAACATTATTATAGAAGTATTCTTAGCAACCTTGCAATTGAGATTGAGGAGAACGCAAAGATAATCTGTGACTATCTTTTTAGTTGGAAGTTTGCTAGGTGCATACGTAAAATAACAAAAAAATACTTGCCATTACATACTAATAAATTTGAACCTCACAATTGTAACGTTAGCAGTATGAATCCAACCCGCCCCTATCAGTAAATGGTTAAAAATATGAGCGAGTAATATACCTATTACTAAACCCCATGTCCAAACTGAGTCATCTTTGAGAATTGGATGTATCAATGAGACTACATTTTAAGAACAATTCAATTTATTCAAAAGGAAGACAGGCTGATTCTATGCGAATTTATAATTTAAAACAAAATAAAATATTCATTACCAGGGTAAAAACTCTATTATATTATAAACTAAGATTGTATCTTGAGATTGTTATGATTAAAATAAGACTATGAAATTGTAGAATAGGTTAAATTATATCTCCATTTTAAAACTATATGAATTATGGATTTAGAAATTCATTAATCTTTTCAATACTTTTCACAACTGTTACCATAATGATGTCAACTACTTTTGTTCAAGGAAATGTATCATTTGGTCAGGCAGTAGATTTGATACCAATTCAAACCGGAAATGCCACTTTAGATAATGGCCTTCCAGTATTTTATGATTGCATCGATGAAAAAATAGACGAGAGTAAAGGTGTTGAAGTAGATCTGTATTTTGAAAAAGAACCAACCAAACATGAGGTAACTATGTGTTATAATGAAGTATTTATTGATAATTCTGATGTACAATCATCAAATGATAATTCTGAGCGTAGTGATATTGAGAGGTTCAACTCGCTATTTGGGTTTACAGGTTGAATGAAAGAAGATGAATGTCAACATGTCTAGTAGAGAATTATTGAAAATATTTTGCATAGTATTTTCATTAATAATAATTGCCCAAGTAACCATCGTCGATACCGCTAATGCACTTACACGATTCTTTAATTGTACAACAAGAGTAGCAAACAGTGATTCCACATTTTCTATAGGTGATGCAGAAGCCTGTTATGACCGAGTTTTTAAAGGCGCTTTGGACAATGACAGGTACGGTAACCCTCTAGACAAACCATAATAAATCAGAAGATCATCAATCTATAAATTTATTTGGCTTCCGTTTTATCTGCTTTTTTTTTCACTTACCCTTTTTTCGTGAATTCGACAAATAGTAAGATCCTTTGAATCTAAAAAGATTCGTTTCTTTAATCCTATGACATCGAAGACATCCAATTTCAAAAGTTGTAATTTTTTATCGTATAGTAATAATATTTTTATAAGATTGATTGGTTGAGAAAATATAGCATCTATCTTAAAGAACCGATATCGGTGTGAGGCCCCTTGCGCCCAACCTGAAAATAATCCTATTGTGATATTGCCTGGGCTCTTCTTTTTCTGTTGAATATTTTATTTATTTTGTGTCCATCTACTCCTATCTCATTGTCCATCGCTTTTGAACTGATACTCAATTTTGCTACTCGTGGCGTTGCTATCGTGAATTGAATATGAAAACAAGAAAAGGATATGCGTAGTGAACAAAATAAATTTTTGCCATTAAGCTGAATCTCGGCTATTTTATTTTTTTTATCACTATTATATCAATAACCCGTAAACTCTTCCACCTTTATTCTTTCTTCTGAAATTTTTAATTCTTCCTGAAGTAACGATCGCATAGGTGTAAACATGTTTGGAGGACCTCAAATGTAGAATATTGAATTGTTTAATAAAATATTGTCGAGATATTTTAGAATCATACCTTTATTTATTCTCCCATACTCTCCTTTCCAATCATTTGGAGTAGTTGATTGATGCTCATAATGTTTGTCTTCACTAACTGTATAGATGATTATAAGATTTTTATTTATGGTGGTCCAATCATCAAACTCTTTTTTGAATAAGATGTTGGTTGGATTCCTATTTGAATCAAACATCACTATTTTTAGGGGCAGTTGTCTATCTGTAGCATACTTTATCATACTTCTAAATGGTGTAACGCCTATGCCGCCAGATAGAAATACAGCCGCCTTTGAATAATCTTCATGTAAAACAAATTGTCCTTCAGGACCTCTAACCTTGACTTTAGCCCCCTTCTCTAATGTTGAAAGTCTCTTTTTATATAGTGAATCCCTTATCCTAGTGGTGAACATTATAAAATTCTCCGTTGGAGAAGATGAAATGGTAAAATGCCTAATCGGTCCTTTTGGATCATTATTGACACCGCCTATATCAAAAAAGGCAAATTGACCTGCAGTATATTCTGATAGTGGAGTCTTGTCTTCATCTGCTTGATTATTCTGTTTACTAAACTTAAATGAAACTATATCAGTACCCTCAACTCTAATTACTTCCAATAATTCTAGCTCAATTTGAGCAGATGATTTACTTTTACCTGGTAACTTTATCAATATGTTATTACCCTCTATTTTTACTTCATAGGCAGGCTCTGGTTCATTTGCTGGAGGGCGGATCACCTCTCCTGTTCTTACATCAACTTTAGAATTATGCCATGGACATTCAATTTCATGTCCCTCGAGAACACCATCAGCTAAAGGACCTCCTTCATGTGTGCAAATACTATCAATAGCATAGTATTTTCCTTCAACGTTAACAATACAGATACTTTCCCCGTCAAGTTGAACTTCTTTCATCTGTG
>JACDCB010000269.1 GCA_013694585.1 Candidatus Nitrosopumilus sp.
GATATATGGATTAGGCGGAGCAGCATTACCATTCGTAGCAATAAAGGCGATAGACATGTTACTTTCGACATTCATGAGGTAAAAAGGTGGAAAATAATGAAAAATAAAAACTATGAAAACAAGAATGCAGATAAAAATGGAAAGTTCATAGCAGGTGTAGTACTTGTAATCTCACAACTGCGATAAGAATTTTGGTTATTATGGTAATCGCCCTAGGAATTGCTTATCCGATTGTTCTCGCAGAAATTGGACAAATTACCCTTCCCTTCCAGTCTGGCGGGAGTATCTTGGAATTTAATGGAGAAAAGGTGGGTTCTAAATTAATATCTCAGCAGTTTGAATCCCCCAAATTCTTTCATCCAAGGCCTTCAAGCGATTCTGTTTCAACGGTAGACCCTCATATAACCCCCGAGAATGCATATTCTCAAATCAAGAATGTTAGCGATGCAACCGGAATTCATCAAAATACTTTGAAAACCTTACTGAACCTAAACATTGAACAAAATAAGGTAATCAATGCACTTTTCTTTGCGCCACTATATGTGAACGTACTAGAAGTAAATATGGAGTTAGTTAATCAGTATCCCGAAGTCTACAATGTGTCGATGGTGTCTAATCCCACTTGAAGAAAATGAAAAAAACAAGTGAGGTGAGCAAATAAATGGAAGAATTGGTTGTCGTTGGCGCATTTATTTCTTTTTTGGTTATATCTGCAGTTTCTCTAGGATATTCTCTGATAAAAGCAGAGAAATAAAATCAGTCCATAAAGATATCCAATCTTTTTAAACACATAGGGATGTGAATACTCTCCATAAGATTAAGTTATAAATCTTAATTGCAATACCACTATTCTTTTTTCACTTCTTCCCGTAGTTTAGAAAACAAAATGTTGTAGAAAGAGATTGGAAGATTAATTGCTAGTCTTATTATTAATTAACACTATTCAACAATAAGCAAAGTTTAAACATCATGAATAAAGTCATTATCTTCAATCTGAAACAAGAATGGTCACAGAACCCCTCGACCGCTCCGTCCTATCGTACATGCATCATCAACTAATTATTTTGGATGAAGATATTGATGCGGCTACAGCCGTCAAGCTAATGCATGATAAGAAAGCTGAAACAATAATTGTTAAGAACAAAAATGATGAATATGTCGGCATTATTACCGACAGTGATATTTTGGATAAGATTGTAATGAAAGGTGAAGATTCCGACCAGGTTTTCCTAAAGAGCATAATGTCCTCTCCCCTCATAACAATATCTGCAAGGGCAAACGTAAGACAAGTCCTAGAGCTAATGAGGCTAAATGTAATAAAGAGAATCCCAGTTACTGACAATATACATATCTTGGGTATGGTGACCCAGGAAGGCCTTGCCCACGTTATTAGAACATCAGTATTGGAGATAACATTTAGACCATACAGAGTAGTAATTAGGGAACACTACAAGCCAATTTGGGGCAACCTTGGTTTTATTCTGCAATTTGCTGGTCTATTGTTTATTGGTCCGACCATCTTGGCAACCTCGCTTGGGGAGATGAAATCTGCGGTTGGAATGTTTTTGTGCATTACATCCATGTTTGTGACTGGTTTTGTTTTGAACTCATATGGCGAAAAAACACCAATGAACTTGCGTCAGGCATCAGTCCTAATGGTTTCAAGTTTTATACTTTTGAGTTTTTTTGGAAGTATACCATACATGTATGTCAACCCGTTCTACACGGACATTGACCCTCTTTCCCTAGTCGTTAAAAGCTTCTTTGAGAGTGCATCAGGATTTACCACAACCGGCCTTAGCCAGCTGTTGCAGCCTGAAGATCTGCCAAAAAGCTTTGACTTTTATCGTTCTTTTACTCAGTGGATTGGGGGCCTAAGTTTAGTTTACCTTATTATGGCATTCTTTTACCCCTGAAAGAAAGCTTGCCCACATGAAGAGTATGATTAGTGGAGGTGGCCTAAAACTAAAGCAGTTGCTTGACAGTATCAATCAAGCACAACAATGAGAAAAATATGGATAAAAAGAATTACCATCATCTATTTTGATATGAACTTCCTTTAATAAAATATTATTATTAATTATCTTTTTTATTCATT
>JACDCB010000275.1 GCA_013694585.1 Candidatus Nitrosopumilus sp.
CCCTGTGTGAAAGAAGTAAAACCCAGATTGAAATTATTTCTTTGGAAGATTACTATTTAAAACAAGTTGATTTTAAGTCAAATTTGTTAGAACAATCTAAAGATATAAAATTCTATCCAGAAATGCACAGACAAATCCTATTAAATTGGATAAATTCAATTGCCATAGACTGGCCGATCTCAAGAAGAAGGTTTTATGGAACTGAAATTCCGATATGGTATTGTACAAAATGTAGAAAACCAAACCTTCCCGAACCTGGAAAATATTATAGACCTTGGGATGAAACCCCACCATTTGATAAATGTAAATCGTGTAATAATAACAAGTTTGAAGGAGAAAAGAAGATTTTCGATACATGGATGGATTCAAGCATAACTCCCCTTTATATTACGAAATTTTACAAAAATAAAGAAATTTTTAATAAAATCTACCCTGTCTCCATTAGACCTCAAGGAAAAGATATTGTAAGGACATGGCTTTACTATACTCTTTTAAGATGCTTGTATCTTACGAACCAAATTCCATGGCATAGTGCATGGATAATGGGATACGGAGTTGATGAAAAAGGGGAGAAAATGAGTAAAAGTAAAGGAAATGTAATTGATCCTCTACCAATTATTAAAAAATATGGTGCTGATGCATTTAGATTTTGGTCTGCGAGTGAGACAAATGTTGGGTATGATTTTAGATGTTCGGAACTAAAAATACAAAGTGCACAAAAATTCTTATCGAAATTGTGGAATATTGGAAGATTCATCTCTAATTTCGAAATAATTGATGAAAACAATAAACCCCAAGAACTAAAAGCGACTGATAAATGGATTTTATCAGAACTCGCAAGCATGACCAAAAAATGTCTCGAAGGTTATGAAGAATTAAATTTTTTCATCCCCGCTAATGCATTGAGAGAATTTACATGGAATATTTTTGCGGCCCATTATATTGAAATGATAAAAAGTAGAGCGTACAACAATGAATCAAAAGAAGAAAGGAACTCAGCTCTTTATACAATTCATAAATGTTTTAGAACCATATTGCTTTTGTTAGAACCGATTTCTCCATTCATTACGTATGAGTTGTGGAAGAAGATCTATGAGGACGGAGAGATAGTTTCGGGTCAAAAAAAAATTCCCGTTGTAGAGAAAGAATACGATGTGCTTGTTTCATCTACACATTACATTATCAAATTCAATTCAGAAATATGGAATAAGAAGAAGGAAACTCTTTCTAGTGTTACAAATAAGCCGCTTTCATTAAAAGACCCTATAAAAACACAGATACCCAGCGAACTGGAGTTATTTAAGAATGATTTGATAATGATGCATAATATTATAGTGGAGTAAAAAATTTTGAAAAAAGAAGATAAATAAGCTGAACGGGTGTTAAGCCTTATTCCCACTAACTATATCTAAAATATCTTCTGCCAAATCAATTGTGTTTTGAGACTCTAGGTTAGGCTCTAAAGTAATCAACAACATTTTCTTATCCAAGTAAAACGTTAGCAGTGATAACTTCTCACGTTCTACATATACAAAACGAGCTTTACCCATAGTATCGTCAAACCTTTCTCTCATAGACTTTCTAAGAGCAGTATGAGTCAAATACAATTCTTCGCTTGGTTGATCAACAATAGAATCAATTCCGTGACGCATTCCACCAACTATCAAAGCGCCGGTTTCATCAATTAATCCAGCATAGCGGATACCATCGTTTAGCTCAAAAATAGTATCAATTATTTTTTGGTAGTCCATAAATAAATAGAATAGGTCACTATTTATTGAATGTTAAGATTATCTTCATGTTTATTTCAATATAATCCAAAAAACATTTTTATTCGAATATATAGAAATAGCAAAAACTTTGTAATTATGAAGAACTTATTATAAGCAAATCGCCTTAATCTTATTAACCTATAACGAATGAAAGACACAACTTTCTAATGATTTTTTCGTTAATTAATGTATGAGGAAGAAAAGTATAGAAGATAAGTATAGATGTTGAAGAATGATGGGTTAGTTTGCAGCTATTTCCCTCACACTCAGGTTCTTTATATCGATGTTTGAAGTTCCGTCCCATCGGAATGTAACACTGGGTCCTCCCCATGAAATTAATTCATCTGGACTTCCCCCACATCTATCACCATCTTCACCGAATCCACCGCTATCAGTATAACCAAATACTTTCTTCCATTGACCATTATTGTTTTCGTCGACCCAGTTTTCGAGTTTTACAGCAGGCTGGCCATTTACGACAGTGTTAAACATGATAGTTTTGAATCCTATCCATTTATCTTCGATAGAACCTATGTTTTTCTGGGCAGGTGTAAATGAGTAACCACCTGAATGCCATTGTTCTTTAGCAAAACGAGAACGTCCATCGCTGAACAAGCCTCCTTTGTATGCTGTACCTTCGCAAGGAACATCTGAGTTATGTTTTGCACCATGGGCATACCATGTCAAATCAAAGTCAGAATCTGAAGCTGAATTGATTTTAACATATCC
>JACDCB010000032.1 GCA_013694585.1 Candidatus Nitrosopumilus sp.
GATGAAGACTTTGGATGTGTTGGAGTAAACAATTGCAACCCTGAAACATGTACAGATACCCGTGCATCGGAAACAAGTAATTCACAAGATTTCTCACACAATAATGACACTACAATTACAATTACAAGTACTTCTACTAATCCTATGACCATAACTGCACCTTTCACCTGTACTGCCACTGCCACTGCATCCGAAGTCGAAACAGGTATTCTAGGACCAGTTATTCCTACGGGAACAGACTAAACTACCAACTACCTACCTCCTTTTTTTTATTTTCATTTGCTTTTTTAACATACCATACCATACCAAGAAATCGCTTCTATTTGTCTGGCTGTTCAGTGTTCAAGCTTCAATGTTTTGTGTACTAAAAATCATATTAATAAATTCGCAGCTACTAATCAATAGTTAGGCGGGCTTTTAAAATAATAATATCAAGTCTGCTGCTTATTAAAAATAACTCCAGCTTTCCCCGGTTTTCCAATTCTACCTACAATAGCTGGATTAAACTTGTGCTTGGATAGCTCTTCCATAATGATCGCTGCAAAGTCTTTCGACACTATTATCATATTTGTATCAGGAGTAGAGGCACTGATATTGGATATTAGGTGCTCCTTTGATACAAAATTCTTAATATCATTATCCACATATGGAACATGGTCAATTATTATTTCGTTGTTAATTAATTTTGATAGTTCCAAAAATGATGCAACACCATTCTTTGAGATAGGATGTGTTACTAATATATTGGATTGTAAATCGAATTGGTTTTCAAAATCAGGCAAATACTTTGATACTATTTTCCCAATTGATAACTTTGGCTCTGTGAGACTTTTTAGAGCCAGATCCTTTAATTGATTTACTTTCTCTCTATCTATACCATACTTATTCATTTTTTCAAAAATTATATCATCTAGATTGGTGATGATGTACAAGCCAAGACATGCCAACAGTCCCAAGCTGTCGGTTGCTATTATTTGCATATCTTGTTCTATTAAATCATATTTATTTGGTAATTCTTTGTGAGTATTACCCACTGCTGTAGTACCAAAAAAAAGACCTCCCAACTTTAACGAACTATAATCTTCAAATGTATAATTATATTTTGCTGTAAAACTATCAATATTTTTTCTTATACCATCTAATAATTCATCATTTGGTGCATCATATATTGGATAAAGTTTAATATCCTTAGAACATCCAAGTAGGTTTAATAGACTAATAGATTCGGTAAATGATATTTCCATATGAATTGGAGACTCTATAGGTTGAGTAACATCTGTTGCCTGGGTATTAGAATTAGTAACAATTGTATATCCTGTTTTGTTTCCTCTTTGAGTTTTAATATGATCAAACAAAATAAATTGGAAATTCTTTTTACTATTTGTAGGTATGATAGACACCTTATCTACTTCTATTTTAGTATCAAATGAGCTAGATATTTTCTTAATCTCACTAATTATTAGGTTGTCGTCACTTACTATATTTTTATCATACTTTAATATTGATACAGCTTTTTTAGTTTTCAGATCTTCGTGTCTGAACTCTTCGTCTATTCTGTAAATTCTTCTAATTATTTCTGCATCTTTTTTTTCTGGATACTGGAAATAGTTATAGTGATTTGGTATTATTCTTAAATTATTTCTTTTAAATTCGTCTGCAATACCATCAAACTTTTCATAGTTTAATTCGTTGGAACAATCAGGTAACCATCTCAATGGATCAAAGCCCAAATTATTATATTCTGAAAATAATTCCCACTTTTCTAAACTCAGACCCTACTTTCACCACGAGTTCTGTTTACTATGGTAACCTCCCTAATAAACTAGATGTCTTTGTAATGCCTTCTTTTTTTTGAGATCACTTCACATAATTTAAGATAATGTTATATGAGTTATACTCCAATTAATAATATGTCCACCACTGATAGGAAAAATGAGTTTATGAAACTTTATTCTGCAAATCCAGCTAAATATGAAGCAGAAACTGCAAAAGATATCTTATCTTTGTCAATCAAGACCTTTTCTCCAAAAATAGCCTTTGCATCCAGTTTTGGTGCCGAAGACGTGGTAATAATTGATTTGATGTATAATATTCATGGTGACAATACTCGAGTTTTTACTTTGGATACCGGTAGACTTAATCCAGAAACATATGATGTAATGGACCAAATAAGAAAAAAGTACTCCATATCTATTGAAACTATGTTTCCAGACTTTATGGAAGTAGAGAAGATGGTGACAGAAAACGGAGTAAATCTAATGTACAACAGCGTTCAAGAACGGAAATTGTGTTGTGAAATCCGTAAAGTCCATCCTTTAAGAAGAATGCTAAAGGATCTGGATGCTTGGATAACAGGATTAAGACGTGAGCAGACCTTTACTAGGTCCAATGCAAAAAAGGTTGAAATTGATGAATCAAATAACAACATTATCAAAATCAATCCTATCGTAGACTGGACCAATGACATGGTTTGGGATTATGTAAAAAAAAATAACATACCATATAATAAATTACATGATAAGGGATACCCAAGTATAGGCTGTGCCCCATGCACCCGTGCAGTAGCAGCAGGTGAAGACCTTCGAGCTGGTAGATGGTGGTGGGAAAATGATTTTCATAAAGAATGCGGGCTACATTGGAATAAGAGTTGAGTTAAAGATCAGCCTTTACGAATTAAGATAGGACATATAAGAAAAAAAGAAAGAAATAACCTCTATTATTTCATAGAAGGATGCCTAGACCACATGGTGGTAGTCTAACAAATAATTTTATAGATCTATCTAAAATTGACAAGGATTTATTTACAGTAGATGTGGATACCGGATTAAAAAAAGAAATAGAAAATATTTCATTTGGAGTATTTAGTCCATTAAAAGGATTTATGAATGAAGACGATTTTACTAGCGTAGTAATAAAAGGGAGACTAGCTAACGATTTACCTTGGACAATTCCTATTATTTTAGATGCGAATGAAGAGTTAGCAAAAAAAGTAAAAGATTCGTCACAAGTTGCTTTACGTAACAACGGTCAAATTTTTGGAGTAATGCAGGTAGAAGACTTGTATAAATTCGATAAAACTGAAAGCGCTAAATCCATTTTTCAAACTAACGATCCATCGCATCCCGGATTCAATAAATTTGTTACAATGCAAGATATACTTATTCCAGGAGAGGTTAAAATAGTCAATACCAACAACAATAAATTTGTAGACAGATTTCGCTTAACTCCAGCAGAATCTCGAAAAGAAATTGAAGATCAAGGTTGGAAAAGTGCAGTTGCATTTCAAACCCGAAATGTTCCACATGTGGCTCATGAAATGTTACAAAAAGCCGCATTAAATATTTACGATGGCTTATTTATAAATCCTTTAATAGGTAAAAAAAAGATGGGGGATTTTAAAGACGATGTAATATTGAATTCCTATACAGTTTTGATAGATAATTATTATCCCAAATCTAGAATCATTTTTTCTACCTTGCATACGGAAATGAAATACGCCGGACCAAGGGAAGCTATTCATCATGCTATTATGCGTCAAAATTTTGGATGCTCTCACATAATAATAGGTAGAGATCATGCCGGTGTAGGTAATTATTATTCGCCATTTGCTGCTCACGATATTTTTAAAGATTATCCTGAACTTGAAATCGAACCAATCTTTTTTCCAGCTTTTTATTTCTGCAAAAAATGTCAAAGCTATGTTAACGAACGCACCTGTCCTCATGATTTGGACTATAGAGAAGAATTAAGTGGAACTAAAATGCGAAAAATGCTTTCCTCAGGCGAATTACCACCTCCTCATCTAATGAGACCTGAAATTTCTAAAGTAATATTGTCATATCCAAGACCATTTGTAGATTGATTTATTTGTAAATTTTACAAATATATAATCGCATTATGAAGAACTAGTATGATAATAAATTATAAATTTTCGACTTATAATTTATCATATTACCACATTTTCTTAGTTCTTGGTTTAACTATTGTTATGGTGAGTATTTTTTTTCAGAATCCATCCTCTTTCTCTCAATTAACTAATGATTCTCAAGATTTACAAACAACCAAAACTAATATCTCAGAAATTTTTGTTTTGCCTTTTAATGATACTAATAATGATAGACGTAATCCTGTTGAATATGTTTTTGATGACCCAAAGGTAAATAATTGGATTATCTCGATATACAACAATCTTAGCTATTATAATAGTAATGATTCTAAAACCATCATAAAAATTAAGGAGGCACCTCCTAGTGAGAAATTTATCGAATTGATGTTGTTTGGTGATCAGACAAAGAGATTCATAGTATCTGTGAATACAAATGAAACTGGATATATGCGAATGTATGAAAACAATCAAAATGGGTGGTCTACGGACGGTCCGGTAACCGTATCTCACGCGAATGTCCAAGGATTGTCTGTCACTAACGGAAAAAGGATAGTATTAGATAAACTTGGATTAAACGGATTCGACGTGGGATCTATAGATGTTTATGGAAAAGATGAATCTTCAATGCCTAATTCTACATATGGGGGCTCTATCCAATTCGAAGTTCTCAGTGGTAATCTATCTGAATCTATTCTTTACTATATGCCACTAGTAATGATAGTAGGTGTAGGCGGAACTGTGATATTTTTGTTGTTTTGGAAGAAGCGAAATTAAAGTTATCAAAACATAGATGCCCAAAATACAAGGCACTTTCTTAGACCTTTTTACTTGCTTCTATATCGTCTTTATTTTCTTTATAGTATTTGCAAATTTGTCTTAGATTACAGTAATTACATTTTGGTTTTAGCGGCAGGCAAATATTTTGGCCGTACCTCACAAATGCAGAATTTAGCCTAATCCAATGCTTTTTGTCTACCGATGTAGACAATTCTTTTTCTGTTTCTTCTGGACTTTTTGTATTTACTATGCCTAATCTATTGCAAATTCTATGCACATGAGTATCTACAGGTATGGCAGATTTTTGGAAGGCATATACGAGTACGCAATTCGCAGTTTTTCTTCCTACGCCTGGTAGTTTCAACAGTTCTTCTGCATCATCTGGTACTTGTCCATGAAATTTACTTTCTATAATGTTTGCAACTTCTTTTATTCTGCTTGCCTTGATATTGTAAAAACCGACGGATGATATCTCCTCTTTAATATCGTCTAAATTCGCTTTAGAAATCTCTTTTACTCCTTTATATTTCTTAAATAGTTTTATAAGCGCCTGCGTGGTATTTTCGTCTCTTGTTCTAGATGAAAGAATAGTACCAATTAAAATTTTGAACGGATCGCCTTTCTCATTTCTATGCAGATCCTCCAAAGCAGTTAATCTCAAAAAGTTGTTGGTGTTTAAAGCAAATTCCATTTCACCAAGTATTTTTGAGATATCATACATTACAATAAATTTTTTGATTTCTTAATTTATTGTCTCCTTTTAATTCTTGCTCTTCCTGTCTTCCTGGGTGCAATATTACCTACTTTTGCACCAGGCGGTGTGCTTCTCGCAACAGATGATGGATGACCTATGTGTTGATGTCTTCCTCCACCATGTGGGTGATATACTGCTGCTTGAGCAATTCCTCTTACGACTGGGTATAATCTTCCTCTAGATTGCATATATTTTGCTTTATTACCTGCTTTAAGGAACGGTTTTTCTGATTTTCCACCTCCTGCAACAACTCCAATCATTGCACGACATTTAGGATTCATATTTAGGATCATTCCTGATGGGAACTTCACCTTTACACTATCAACGGAATGTGAAAAAACTATAGCTGATGATCCGGCTGCCTTTATCAATTTTCCACCGTCGCCAATGTTTTTTTCAATATTGCAAACAAGTGTTCCGTCTGGTATGGATCCTAAGTCTAGAATATTTTTAGACAAAGGTTTTGCTCCGTTTCCTATCTCAATTTTGCTTCCGACTGTTGTGCCTTCTGGGGCCGGAATATATGAATAATTATTGTCATCAAATTTAATTTTAGCAACTGGTGCATCTCTTCCTCTTTCATGTACCAAATCCATTACAATACCATGATGAACTTCATTAATCTCAAAATTAGGATATTTAGTGGGAGCTATTTTTCCAGTTATAATTGCTCTAAATTGTTTTCCTCCTTTCCCTCTTCTTCTTACTAATGTCCTCTTTCCCAATTAAATCTAATATATCGATCTAAAAGGCCCGCTATTAAATTTATTCTTGATAGTTTTAGGAATTTTGATAGTAGGACATAATTTCTATTATGATGGAATTGGATACATTAATTTGAAATTTTTCCAAATTAAAGAATAGGTGAGAAATTAACCGAATAGTTGATAATAAGGTTATAAAGAGTTGTGTCGTTATATAGTTATGAGCCAAAACACCACCATATCACTAAAGGTGCTTGAAGCTTATACCCGAGATGTAGGCCGTGGTGTTGCTAGAATTGATTATGATTCTATGGATGCTTTGAGCGCATCTACAGGTGATGTCGT
>JACDCB010000059.1 GCA_013694585.1 Candidatus Nitrosopumilus sp.
GAACAATATAAATAAATGAAAAGTAATATCATTAGGATTAAAATCTCCGTATATCAGTTTGGATTATGTAATTTGAGAGCCTGGATTTGTGTCCTCAGCAACTGTTAATAAAATTGGTCTACCATTATCGTTTGAGGCAGCCAGTATCATACCGTCTGAGACTTGATCTCCAAATTTCCTGGGCTCTAAATTGGTACAAACTATGACATTTTTATTTACTATCTCTTCTGGTTGGTAGTGTTTAGCTAGTCCAGACATTATTTCTCTTTCCTCACCGCCCAAATCGACTATTAACCTCAGTATTTTCTTATATCCTGGCAAATTTTCCGCGCTTAAAATTCTACCAACCTTAAGCTCCATTTTGCTGAATTCCTCAAAAGTTATTTTATTTTCGGTTTCGCTCATGTTGAATCATTTAGTTAAAAAAAATGTTTTAAAATACTATTTCAGTCCAAAAAGTTCCTTAAATGGATTAATTATGGGATCCAAGAATGAGGTGGGTGCAGTTTGATTTTCAGTACTGGGACTGGAGCTAGACTGGATGTCATTGGCATTTGATGTGTTGTTTTGTTGGCCTTCATTTGAAGCGGATGGGCTTGTGAACTCATTTGATGAAGTGCTCTGATTTTCATTTTGTAACGGAGTGTCTAGTTCAATGGTCTCATTTGCAGCTAATGAATCAATGGTCTCATTTGCAGCTAATGAATCAATGGTCACCTCCATGGGGGAGTCTTGAGACATATTACTATCGTCAATTGACATTGTTATATTATTGCGCGGAATTGTATCTGCAAACTCACTCTGATTATTTGAATTATTGCCGGTAGTGATAGTATCATTATCATCTTGAATTGTCATCGAAATGTTTTCACCTGTGGTTTCAACTGGTATTGGAGCATCCGGTGTAATTACCGTCGCATTTTCAGGTACTGTTATTTGGTTATCATCAGTAGCATTAAGCGAAATCTGAAGAGTATCATTAGCACTTAACAAATCTTGATTAATCGGGTTCTGAGAATCTTCCTCTGGCACGCTACCCGGTAAATCCGGCGTCATTATTAATGAGATATTCGAAGTAACATCTGGTAAAACATCTGATGAATCAGCCGTTGTTTGAGCTTCACTCTCTGCCGTTGTTTGAGCCTCACTCTGAGGTGTAACCGGAGAAATAACGGATGTCTCATTGTCATTTCTACTCATTTCGACGGGGTTAGAACAAAATTGCACAAATTCGCAAACTAGTATTGATTCGGTTGAACTTTGGTTTACTCCGTTGGCTGAATCTGGCTCCGTTTGAGCAAACGAAATTGCTGTATTGTAACTTTGAGAAATAAGAAATGTTGAAATTACGAGTAAAAATAAACTAAATGTATGTTTATTGATCTTAATTTTTAGCATTGTCTAGCTTATAAAAAGTTTTACTTAAAAATGTTTACTAATTTCTTGATAGTAGTATGTTATATTTATATGGCAAAATGAAAGTTGATTCAATGGTGGAAATTTCCGTATTTATTAATATATTATTATCCGTAATCATGTTAGGCTCGTTTGGAATATGGATTTATCTCTTTTTTGTATTAAGAAGATCATTTGATTTATCTCCAAAAATATATTCAGATGATAGTTTAGATTTAGAGGGGGAACTAGTTAGTGTAATAATTCCCGCTAGAAATGAAGAAAAATATATTCAACAGTGTATTCAAAGTCTTCTTGATCAGAACATGAAAAACTATGAGTTATTACTCATAGACGATAATTCAACCGATTCTACATTGGGCTTGATGGAAAATTATAGACAAGATCCTAGAGTTAGAATTTTCAAAGCGGGAGAGAAGCCGTCAGGTTGGGTTGGAAAAAACTGGCCCTGTTACATTGGCTATCAAAATTCAAAAGGTAAATACCTGCTGTTTACCGATGCTGATACGATCCATTCAAACAGGAGTGTTCGGGATTCATTAGGTACTCTGATCAAGCAAAAATTGGATGTTCTTACCGCAGTTCCAAACTTGAAATACCCAAACTTAATCGTAAAAATGGTATTGCCGGTGTTATCGATTTTCATGTTTTCTAGATACTCTCCTATGAGAGTAAATGATCCTAGTATCAGTATTGGATATTTGTTTGGTAGCTTTTTTGTAATTACGCGGGAGTGCTATGAGAGAGTAGGTACTCATGCTGCGGTCAAATCAGAAATAGTTGAAGACGGAGCTTTGGGTAAAAAATTGAAGGAAGAAGGATATAAATTAAAAATGTTCCGTGGTGAAAATTTATTAGAGGCCTACTGGGCACGTGATTTTAACACCCTGTGGAATTCATTGAAGAGATTAATTATTCCTTTATACTTTACTGACCGGTTAAACTCAATCCTTATGACCATTGGGATATTCTTTTTAATGACCTTTCCATTCCTGATTCTCACATATTGCTTAGTTGCATATTATGGCTTCACTGCAGTAACCGATATCTCAGATAATATTTTGATCTTATTTACGATCCTGAGCGTACTGAGTATATACGCAACAAATTTTTATCAATTAAAAAAAGCCAAAACTCACAAAGCTATTTACTTTCTAGGTACCCCAATTGGATGCTTTGTTGTGTCTCTCTCATTTGTCTGGTCTATATTGACCTCAGAAAGGAATGCAAAGATAAAGTGGAGAGACAGGGAATATAATTATAGTAAGGGCATTAATTGCTAAAGAATCATTTACAAAAATTTATAAATGATTTTAATTTTTGGTTTATGAGGGACAAAAAAATTCCGACACTTTTAAACAGAATTACTGATTATAAAGCAAAATTAATTCTTGATGATGGTTCTATTTTTGAAGGTAAAGGGTTTGGATTTCCAACAAGTGCATCTGGAGAAATAGTGTTCAATACTGGTATGGTCGGTTATACCGAAACACTTACTGACCCATCATATAGAGGACAAATATTGTGCTTTACGTATCCTTCCATTGGTAATTATGGCGTTCCATCTCAGAGGGAATTAGACGAATTTGGTTTACCAAAATATTTTGAATCTGATAGAATTCAAACAAGAGGTATAATAGTTAATAATCTATCAAATGTGTCAAGTCATTGGTCCTGTAAAAAGACTCTGGATCAATGGCTTTTTGACGAGAAAATTCCAGGAATAAGTGATGTGGATACCAGAGAATTGACAAAAAAAATCAGATCGAATGGAGTCATGAACGCGAAAATTGTAATGGATAAGTCTGAAAACCAGCATAATGAGAGATTTGACTATGATTCTTATAATTTTATGCCTGAGGTTTCAGTTAATCGGCCTACTTATTATGGAAAAGAGTCGTCTTCTCCAAAGATCGTATTAATTGATACTGGCACAAAATATAGTATTATAAGAAATCTTTTAAGAATTGGATTCCAGGTAGTGAGGATGCCTTGGGACACTTCAATCGATCAAATAATGGCACATAACCCGGCAGGTGTTGTTTTAAGCAACGGCCCTGGGGACCCGATAGTTTGTAAGCAGACTATAGAGACTGCTTCTGAGTTAATCGAGCGATCCATCCCTACATTAGGCATATGTTTAGGCAACCAAATTCTCGCTTTGGCTGGAGGTGCTAAAACACACAAGTTAAAATTTGGACATAGGGGTCAAAACAAAAGCTGTCTGGACTTGGAGACAAATCATACAATAATAACAAGTCAAAACCATGGATATGGCATCGAATTAGATAGTTTGGATAAGACTGATTTTGAGATTTGGTTTAAAAATATAGATGATCACACAGTTGAGGGCATAAAACATTCTGAGAAGCCCGTTATAGCGGTACAATTTCATCCGGAAGCTTCACCCGGGCCTGACGACTGCTTGTACGTCTTTGATAAGTTTAGGGATCTAGTAAAGACTCATGGAATTGTGGCATCATAGAAAAGATATAAATTTAATTCGTAATGTCCATAGTTTTAGTCAAAATGTCAGTTGTGATGAAAATTAATGCCTCGAAACAGGGATATACATAAGGTCCTGGTACTGGGTAGCGGAGCAATAAAAATCGGAGAAGCGGGCGAAAGCTAGATCAAATATCTGGCCGCCATTTCGACTACTCTGGTTCTCAATGCTTAAAGGCCCTGAAGGAGGAGGGTATAACTAGTGTTCTAATTAATCCAAACATTGCAACTATTCAAACCGATCGTAAATTCGCAGACAAAGTTTATTTGTTACCAATAAATCGGAATTTTGTTGAACGGGTTATTGAAATAGAAAGACCTGACTCAATTATGCTAAGCTTTGGCGGTCAAACTGCCTTAAACTGTGGAGTTGATCTTTATGAAAATGAAGTTCTTAGAAAATATGATGTAAGGGTTCTAAATACTTCGATAGAAGGTATTAAGTTAACAGAAGATAGGCAAAAATTTAAGGAAGCAATGTTGAAAAGTAACGTTCCTGTTCTTGATAGTGCGACTGCCTATTCCTATGAGGAGGCTTTGAAAGTATCAAGGCAAATTGGCTTCCCTGTGATAGTTAGGGTGGCATACACTTTAGGTGGTAGGGGAGGTGGTGTGGCATATAATGAATATGATTTGCAGGAAATAGTACAACGAGGGTTGTCCTTGAGTATGGTTCACCAGGTACTGATCGAAAAGTACGTTGGAGAATGGAAGCAGATTGAATATGAAGTAATGAGGGACTCTGTCGGAAACAACGTGATTATATGTAATATGGAAAATGTTTTGGGAATGAAAGTCCACACGGGAGACAATATTGTTGTCGCCCCATCTCAAACACTGAATAATCGAGAATATCATATGTTGCGAGATGCAGCCTTAAGAGCAACAACATATTGTAAAATTAATGGAGAATGTAATATCCAATTCGGTTTGAACCCTTTATCTGATGAATATTGTGCTATTGAAATTAACGCACGCTTGTCACGATCTTCAGCACTTGCTAGCAAGGCTACTGGCTATCCTTTAGCTTATATGGCCGCAAAAATAGGACTGGGTTACACATTACCTGAACTTGTTAACCAGATCACAAAAGTGACCTCTGCATGTTTCGAACCTGCATTGGACTATATGGTAGTGAAAATGCCTCGATGGGATTTCAGGAAATTTGAGCTAGTAAAAAGAAAATTGGGAAGTGCTATGAAATCTGTTGGTGAAGTAATGGCTATTGGCAAAAATTTTGAAGAAGTTATACAGAAGGCAATTAGGATGTGTGAAATCGGCAAGGATGGGTTGGTGTCAAATGACGGGGATGAGGACTATTATAACTCCATAACACGACAAATTGAAACCTCAAAGGATAATCATGACACTTCTCTTATAGAAAAAATAGAATACTCACTAATTCACCCAGACGATGAAATAATTTTCAACGTTGTAAGAGCAATAAAGATTGGATTTAGTATTGATAAGATAAACAAACTCTCATCTATTGATCCTTGGTTTCTGATTAAAATAAAGAACGTAGTTGATAAAGAGTATGAATTGAAAAACTCGAAATTTGATTTGCATTTAATTGAAGAATCAAAAAAATTAGGATTTTCTGATAAACAAGTGGGTCGTTGTTTGATTCTTCAAGAAGATCAAGTAAGAGAATTAAGAAAAAAATTCGGGATAACTCCGGTAGTAAAGCAAATTGATACCTTAGCTGCTGAATGGCCCGCAAAAACAAATTATTTGTACCTTACATACAACGGTAAGTCTGATGACTTATCATTTGGTAACGATAATGAAGACCGGTCTATAATTGTACTTGGAGCTGGTCCATACAGGATTGGAAGTAGCGTTGAATTTGACTGGGCAACTGTCAACATGGTATTTGGTCTAAGAAAGAATGGGGTAAGTAATATATCTATCATAAACTGTAATCCTGAAACGGTTTCCACAGATTATGATGTCCCAGATAGGTTATACTTTGAAGAGTTGACTTTGGAAAGGGTTTTGGATATTTATGAAAAAGAGAATCCGAAAGGACTAGTAGCTTGTGTGGGTGGACAAAGTGCAAATAATTTAGTTCCTAAATTGAGTAAATATGATATTCAAATATTAGGAACATCTAGTAAGGACGTTGATAATGCGGAGGATCGATCTAAATTTAGCCACTTATTGGATGTATTAGGAATAAAACAACCTCCGTGGAAAATGTTTACCAATTTGGAGGAATCAAAGAGATTTGCGAACGAAGAAGGATATCCTGTTTTAGTAAGACCATCATATGTTTTAAGTGGTGCCGCCATGAAGGTTATTTGGAGCGAAAATCAACTCGAACAATTTATTTTAGAGGCTTCGAGCATAAGTCCTGACTATCCAATTGTGATTAGCAAATTTTTAGAAGAGGCATCAGAGGTTGAAGTTGACGCCATTGGTAGCACTAATGAGATCATTATCGGTTCAATTATAGAACACATTGATAATGCAGGAATCCATTCCGGCGATGCTATGATGTGCATTCCACCGTGGCGACTAAATCGGGAAACAATGGAGACGATAATTGATTACACTGTTAAGATAGGTAAAGCATTGAATGTAAAAGGTCCTCTGAACATTCAATATTTGGTAAAGGATAATGAAGTGTCAGTGATTGAAGCTAACGTTAGGGCGTCTCGTTCAATGCCTTTTGTATCAAAGTTCTTTGACTTGAATCTAATAGAACTGGCGGCGAGATCCATTCTTGGTGATGATTTTCCATCAATAGATAATGAACATTGGCTCAAGAAATCTGGATTTGGGATTAAAGTTCCCCAATTTTCATTTATGCAGTTAGAAGGAGCTGATATTGTATTAGGGGTTGAAATGCAATCAACGGGTGAGGTCGCCTGTTTTGGGAATTCATTTTATGATGCTCTTTCAAAATCATATCTGGCTGCCGGATACTCTTTACCAACTGCAGGAGCAGCGTTGATTACGATAGGTGGAACAAGAAATAAAGAGAAACTACTTCCAATTGTCTCCCTTATATCTGCATTAGGTTTCAAAATATTGGCAACTGAACATACTGCAGAATATTTTAGGAAATCTGGAATTGAGAATGTGGAATTAGTACACAAAATTAGCGAACCCGAAAGACATCCAAATATATTGCCATTACTTACTGAAAGGAAAATCAATTTTATAGTAAATATACCATCGACATCTACTATTGAAAAATATGTTGGAATGCTTTATGATGAATATCAAATAAGACGCAAAGCGGTAGAAATGGGAATACCGGTTCTTACTGCAGTGGAAAGTACAATTTCCTTCGTGAAAACTCTGGAGTGGATTAAGTATAATGAACCGACGGTTAGACCAATGGATAGCTACTGACCATCTATTCTTTTACGGTTATCTAGTAAAGCAATCCTGTTAATTCTTCTTCCAAACCAATGATCGATCCATCCATGGAAAACAAAAACGCTTTGTCTATTGACCAGTTTAGCTTATTTATCATCTTATCTAGTAACGGTAATCTAGATTTTCCTGTTGTCTCTGACATGTTCCTATTTATTTTACTATAGTAGTCTAAAATGTTGTTGAAATGAGGCATAATAATCAGTTCTATATTTCTGGTATGTTGATTGTGGTTGCTCCACGAAGCATCCTTTTTAGTTAGACTGATTTTTACCCAAATTTTGTTACCCTGTAAAATACTTCCTTCTTTTTGGATTATTGGATGCAAATGTCCTACAATAATCTTTTCTACATTAATTCCAATTCGAGGGAGGGTATGGCCATGTGTAAACAATATGTTATTGATTTCCATCCCTTGTGAACGCATTATATTAACATTTTCTGGTAATAACTGCTTAATATTACCATCATGATTACCTGGAATAAGATAGATATTGAATAATTTACTTAATGATTCTATAAAATACGGAACGTTATCCCATTCTGTTCTCGTTATAACTCTTATGGATGCTTTCAAATCACCAAGGATGATCAATTCCTTGACACCCGTTTCCAAACGAATGTTGGTTAATAGCTTTATTAATTCATCTGTATTTTTTCTTGAATCAATTAATATGCCATTTCTTCTCATGTTGTCTTCCAATCCAATGTGCACATCTGAAATGGCTAGGAATTTCTTAAAACCTGAGGTTTCTATTAATAGTATGGGATGAGGGTAAAGCGGGAAACATCTACCTTGATTAGTATTTATATCTTCTATCATAGGGGTCTCAGCTAATATCTAAATTCTGAAAAATACAAGTTTCACTTATATGTATCTATGATGTACTATATAATGATATTTTTTTGACCCAAAACAGTTTTCCCATGAAGGAATGGCATTTGGAACATGTTGAAAAAACTATTAAAAAATTTATTACAGGACTGTCAGAAACTGCTAGCATATGGGAAAAACGACAGCACAAAAGGTATGGGACTATAGCAAATTGTTGTAAACAGGTGGATTACGACCTTAAACATGGTGTTACAATAGATGAAGTTATTCTAGTTTTACACAAAGTCAAAAATGATGAGACTTTTGCTCCGGTATTACAAAGTGAGAATGCGATACAAAGATTTAATGAGATTGAAAAGTATGTCCTGTCTTTAAAGAATCCTCGTACAGAGTAATCTGTTTTTTTACTATTACCCTGGTACACTATTGTCACTAATTGCAGTAAAGATTTTCAAGAATTATTTGAATACAATGTATAATTGTTGATATTAGACCCTTGGATGCGATCTGTTACTGGAATTGTAAATGAAGCTGTCGAAAATGGGGGTATGTTGTATGGTTCTGACTGGGCTTTCCAAATGCCAATTAGATCACCATTTTTGTCATTTAATGCAGCGATTATGGTTGTGCTATTCGAAATAGAGTTCATATTGTTGATTATTCTGCCACTTATATAGTAAAATCCGGTTACATCTAGTTTAGAACTTATGGAATGTATTTCAAGATCTCTTTTGTTAGTTTTTGCCTCCTCGTAGGTGAAGTCTACGGTATAATTCTTGATTAGGCTGTTATGATTCTTATCATATATAAGAACATCAAACGGAGTTTCTTCTGACGGGTTTAGAGGATGAACCTCAACTTGATTACTATAATTACCTAATATAGTATTACTCTCGTCTAAAATAATTGCATGCACGAATATTTTGTCCAAAGTCATATTCAAATCATTTTGAGCTAAACCGATTATATGATGAAATTTATTTTGATCTTCAGTCAAGTGTGTTTGTATCAATTTTAAGCCAAACACTGATTCATCATTTGCTAGGGCTACTGATATACTGCATATGACTGCAACAGAAAGGATTAGACAGCATAAGTTTTCTAACAAATAATTCGAATTGTAAATAACGAACACACTTTTCATTAGTTTTATTTGAAGGCGATGATTAGATTAACCTTTGGCACAGTCTCAAAATAATATATATTTAGCCCTACATAGATAAAAGAAATCCTTGATAATATCAGAAGGCTCTTTTGTCTTATTTTTTTTTAACAGCGACAAGAAATGGCTCATACGAATTGAAAATGAAAAGAAATTACATACTCATCTTGGGATTATTGATGCAGGTTCAACGATTGGCCTAGAATACGGTTCTCACATCATGACGAATAAGGATAAAAAAATTTTCCTTTTGCCTCCTAATACATATGATTTCGTAATGAAATCCCAGAGAACTACACAAATTGTATACCCAAAAGACTACGGATATATTGCTGCAAGGACAGGACTGAGAAACGGCTCCAAAATATTAGAGATTGGAACTGGAAGTGCTGCTCTATCTACCTTTCTTGCAAGTATAGTCATGCCGCAAGGTCACGTTTATACATTTGATGTTAATGCGGATTTCATGTCCATAGCAAAGAAGAATCTGGAAAAATCCGGCATGGATGCCTATGTTACTCAGGCAATATATGAACCAGCGAAAATAGATCAAATTCATGACGTTGATCTGGTCGTAATCGATCTTGGTGATCCTTGGAATTATTTGGATGTTGTTTATCCGTCCATGAAGAGCGGTGCATCAGTAGTGTGTATATGCCCCACAATGAATCAATTGGAAAACTTGGCAACCCATTTTTTCCATGGGGGTTTTATTGATTCAGATTGTGTAGAGACCTTTATTCGAAAAATAGAGGCCAGAGAAGGCAAAACCCGCCCTTCTATGAGAATGATTGGACATACTACGTATTTAGGTTTTGCAAGGAAAGTTTTAAAATAGAGGCAGTCATTCCAATTTTTAGATTTTTATTTTTCTAGCCTTTATCAAAATCTGTTAGATACTATATAATTAAAGACCCTTTACCTATTAACAAGTACAGAGAATTTTTATTAGTTTGTTGCCCTTCGGGGAAAGCATCTACAGACCTGCAAGAGTATAAAGTCACGTTTAATTACTAACGTAACTATTAATTAGTATTGAACTTTGTGGCTAGTTCTTTTAGCGAAAAATCCCCAACCCCTAACCCTTTTTGGTTACTTTGTAAAGTTCTTAATAACGAGTTAATTAACGTTCTAAATCTAAAATGTTAGCAGCCCTTATTAAGAGAATGAACCAAGATTGGTTAAATCCTGCAGTATTTTCTTGGAATGATGATTGCTTTCTATGCCGTCGAGCTCTTTTTTAGCAAGCTGTGAATAATTAAGATAAGTGTTCTCCATTATTTCTATAAATATATTATCCTCGTCATTCTGCTTGACAAGTATATTGAATAACCTTTCTTCATTGTTATAATCAATTAAATCATCATGGATCTGATAAGCGATACCCAGAAGTCGTCCGAAATTTGCAAGAGCATTAATTTGATCTTCGTTCCCATTTGCCAATATTGCGCCGATTTTAGCCGAAGCCTCAAACAATGATGCCGTTTTATTTTCAATGACAGTGATATATTCCTCTTGAGATATCTTATGATTCTTAACTAATCGTAACTCAAGCATTTCACCTTCGCTCATCTTAATTGATGCTGTAGATAGTTCTTGGGTAACGCGATTGTTATTAGTTTTGGCACTTATATTTAATATGATGCCTAAAATGAAATCTGCTGTAAGAATACTTGCATTATAACCGTATTTTACATGAAAAGAAGGCAAGCCTCTTCTAATGTTGTCTGAATCAATAATATCATCGTGTATCACTGATTCTGTATGTAGTAATTCGATTGCTGAAGAAACAGCAAATATATTTTCCCTGGACTTTGAGTTTAGAGAGCTAATATTGTCATTGTTAATGGTTTCGGCTGCTAGATTTAAAATAAGCGGTCTGATTCTTTTACCACCATGACAAGCATATTTAAGTGGAAGATAAAATTCTGACCAAGAGTAAGACTCTATCTCCCTCGATAAGGATTCATTAATTTTATTAATATATTCATTAAACCTTTCAACAAACGGATTTACCTGAAAGTCTCTTTCATTCAATAATATTTCCTAGCCTACATAAGTAATTTACTCTGAACTTATTAATGCTTGTTTTCGTCGTTATGGCGTTATCTTAGGATTTTTTATGAATCTGTCGTCCTTATAGTATTAAATCAAGAATAGTCACGCTAATTAGATATTGCAATAAGTATTTGTCCACTTATATTTAGTTTCTATATTGATACAGCGACAAATAATCCACTGAATTTATCAATATTAGATATGTCACAGTTACGTGAAAACTATTTTCTCTAGTGATAATAGTTAATAATTTCATGATATGGTATTATTTGAAATGACTCTTACTTTTTTAACCAAGACTGAATTCCAAAAAGTTGTTAGGTGATTTCTATAGAAAGTCTAAATTCATCATATGTTATGGTTACCCTAGTCAACGCCAGTATTATTCAATGCCATTAAGAGATTTTCTCACCGATTGATTCTTTCGAATGATTGAAGTTTGAAATCGTTCCTCGATTCGTTCCAACATGTCTGCAGTCCACTCATCTAGTTGTTGGAATAACATTGGTATCTGACACAGTAATTCTTTGACCACATGCTTAGTAACAACTGTGATTCATGTAGCCGCGAAATAATATAATAATCATTCAACTAAAATAGGAAGTTTCTAACTTCATCAAGCCTCCAGCTACCGTGTGAATTTAAATTGGATTTTTCTCCTATAGTAACACAGAAATTTGAGACTGGTGTACTTTCCTTTGTTATTTTTCCTATAGCAAAACCTACCCTGAAAAGGTAACTTAATTATTGATGCCCTCTAAATTGCCGCAGAATTCACCTATAGCGTGTCACCACGCTAATATGCCAATATCGTGAGAAAAAAATTTAAATCTTTAGTATAACACTATAGTGCATAAATGAGTTCCTTTTATGTTCTTGATTCGGATTCGGTTTCGATTAGGCAGACTGCGGTAGCTGATATTCCAGAAATTGTCAAGTTACAGGAAGAGTCTTTCGCTGATTTAGCAAAGATTGGTAATATTTGGCATCCTGATGAATTGAAAAGCCATCTGGATATATTTCCACAGGGTCAGCTTGTAGCTGAGCTTGAGGGAAAAATTGTAGGATCTGCAACAAGTTTAATCATTCAATTAAGTCCTGTTTATGCCGAACACACATGGAATGGGATTACAGGGAATGGAATGCTAACAACACATTTTCCAGCCGGTGATAGCCTATATGGCGCGGATATTTCCACACATCCCCGAGTTAGACATAAGGGAATAGGCCACAAGTTGTATCAAGGGAGAAAGGATATTGCAATGAGAATGAATTTGAAAAGAATGATTGGAGGCGGTAGACTATATAACTATTATGAATATTCTGAAAAATTATCACCACTACAATATGCTAAAGAAGTTGTAGACTGTAAATTGCACGACCTTGTATTGAGTTTCGATCTTATTAATGGATTTAATTTTATCAAAATCCTATCAAGCTATCTTGATGATGCTCGCTCCTTAAACTATGCCAGTTTCATCGAATGGATTAATCCTCATTATCGAAGGAGCCAATAAAATGAAGTCAAAGCTCATAACAGATCTATGCCAATTAGAATACTTTTGATTTTCTATTTTCGTCATTACCCAGAATCTGAAGTAGATTTTTTCCATTTGCTTCTTCGAACTAATTCATATCATTCCTCGTCTTTTCTTTTGATAGATAATTCCTCAGATGGCTAAACAAGAATGAATGATTTCATATTTTCGATAGCTCTTATAGATAATCCTTTTTACTGTTCGCAGTAAAAACCATGTGTTATCATAAAATTTCTGACAATAACCTGGATTATTTTTAATGATTAGAGATAATCTACCTGAAGACCGAATCCAAATAGACGTTATAGAATCAGCTGACTATCAATTTCCCAAGCAAACCGATTTAAATACTTTGATCAAATCTAAAAGTAGCAAAAATTAACTTATCAATATTGACCCTATTCGAAGAACTTAGATTCATCTTTACAATAATTGAATGTAAATATTTCATAATTTTTTCCTATATAATTATCTGAAATGATTAATATGATTAATTATACATGATATAACATGGATGCTTATGATTGTATAGTAACCAAACTTGAGGTAAGAGAATTTGACGATCAGAATGGTGTCTCTTCCGAAATAAGGTTAAAAATTTTGGAATCAGCTAGGCTTACTGGTAGTTCTCTAAATACCCAACCTTGGAGATTTATAGTCATACAGAATAAAGATAATCTGAAGAAATTATCCGAAGATAGCACTAGCGGAAAGTGGATTTCCGGGGCTAATTTCGCGATAATCATACTAACTAATCCTTACTTTCGGTTTCACCTAATTGATGCTGGCAAAGTAGTGCAGAATATGCAGCTTGCTGCTTGGAACTATGGTGTTGGTTCTGCTCTATTTACCGGCCTTGATGAAGATCGGCTACGCAAAGATTTCTCAATCCCAATTGATTATAAACCTGTAATTGTAGTGGGATTTGGATATCCAAAAAAGAAAATAACTGGCAAGACAAAAAAGAAGAACAGATTGACAATGCACGAATTGGTTTCATTCGAAGAATACGGAAAATCTTAATCCTAAACTAAAAGGCTGAGTTAAGAACAGTATATAAATGAAATTGAAATCAATTGATGACCGAAGGTGTTAATTTTGATCACGGTTGATAGTCTGAAATAGAGCGATTCCAGTACATCAATTTCTGATATCTTTAATTAAATAGATTCGCGATGTCACCCATTCCTAAATCGGCCTATTAGATTTCTATCGAGTCATGAACCTTCTTAAACCTGATGCTCATAGTCGAGTCCCCACAATAAATTTTTAAGGGATTGAATACTATCAAGATTATGAAATTAAAGACTTTTTGTTCTTTGACCATAATTCCTACATTGATACTTGTACTATTGTTATTCTCATCATTAGATAATTATTCGGTACCAACTGACTCATACGGTCAGCCTCTTGGCGACGCTGATATAAATCAGACCAATACAGATTCTGTTTCCAGTGGTGACTCGGTGGCGAATTCCACTGCGGCCTATAGTAGCACTGCTAGTGAATAATCTAAGAATAGTCAGATATCATCACCTACTTGGGCCTCAGGGTACAGAATGATGGACAAGAGGATAAGTGAAGTAATACTTTTCATATCGAATAATGCTCAACTTTTAATATAGTTGAGTATTGCGATTCTTTAATGGGTTTTAATAATATATTTAAAAAGATAGTGAATTCAGTTGAATAGTTGAATCGATGAAGAACGGTATGCAGACTATTCAGGATTCAAATATTCTGAAATTTAATATCAGTAGAATTGAGACCTTATCAAGCAAGCAATCGAATCATCTGGATGCTATCAGAGCCTAAAAATAGAATTAATATCATATTCCAAAATGGAAAAATTTTAGAACTTATAGATTCAATTCAATCTTATTGAGAAAACAAAGAAAGCATTCATCTGGATGATAAATGCAGATGTCTTAAAATTCACACAGATGCAAAACGGGGTTATAATTATGACATGATTATGATGATTATTGAAAGAAATAACCAGATTTTTCATGTCTATTTGCAGAAAAACATTCGAAACTTTATTGAGAAATGAGTGTATTAAACAATATCATCGATGCACTACAAGGGCGAGTTGCAAGTATTATTATCCTACTGGATTAGTTATGAAAATCAAAACCCGATTGGTCATCCTGGAAAAGCAAAGGCTTCTCGCAATTAGATAAATAAACCAATCTATTATCTCATGTGGAAGCATTAACACTGCTCTTAAATTCCTTGATGCAATTTCAACTTGACGAACTCCGAATAATAAAAGGTAACTTGGAAGAAAGCACTAAAAAGGTTCAGTTTTATTATGATATCACTATTACCGTGGTATTTATAGTTGATCTCCCTAATTTCATTTTCCAATAACTTATACATCGTAGGTCTCGCCTCCTTTATCATACTATTATTTATTTTTCTGAGTCAAAGAATTAAGAGCAAAATGGAACCGAAAGTAGAACAAGTTGAAAGGCCTTTATCAAAGAAGAGGTTAATAATGCTCTCTTGTATTGTGTATTCCTCTGAGGGAGTTATAGAGGTAGATTTAGTCAAAAAAGTGCTAAATTATTTTGTCAATTCATACAATTACTGAATGCATATGACTTTGGTCTATACAAATTACTTAGGAAATTTCAGAAAAGAGATTATTCTTACACAAATCACAAACATTTGCCCTTGTAATATCAAAAGAGAAACTAAGTGATTTGAGAGAAAATATAGAGGAGTTCCGTATATGTAAACAAGAATTAAAACAAGACGATTTAATGTTATAGTTGAATGACCTAGTTAAGACTCATCTTGACAATCAAAACGGGATATTTGAAATATATGATAAATTAGAATCATCTCTTTAACAAAGTTATTGATTAAACGTTATTAGATTCACGATATCAATATTCTGAACTAACTCAAGGAAACTGCTGACGATATATTGTATTATAATATTTATTGTTAATAATCTCAAAATAACCTTTTTTTCTGTTCATTGAATTACCTTATAACAAAATAAAAGTATCAAGTACATGGTACAAATCATCGCCGCTATTTTTATAACTTTAAGAAGACCTAAAAATCAAGATATTGAAATGTGTTATAGTCGAAACAGTTTTCTTCTTTTTAGGTTTAGTCTCGATATTACATTTATCTTTTAATTTCGCGAAGAAATTATAGTAACATGAATATAAGTTAATGTAACCTAATCTCGATATAGGATATGATAATTATATAATCAATGAATAAATACTCATTAAAAAAAACCGTTGGACTATCTTCTCTTACTATCTTTCTAATGATTTTAGTTTCAATTATTCCCAATAACTTATCATACGCCTATGTGGAATTTGACGTAAGTGGTACTGACAGTAGTGAAGATCGATCTATAGCTAGTTCACAAAGCTCTTATCAAGGTTCATATTGTTATGCACCACCAAATGCTACAATCATAAGTTCATGTAATTCTGGAGATCTATCGTCCAGTGAGAATACTGGCCTTAATGTATATGAACAATAAAGTTCATAATCCTGTTTTATGATATTTGTCATTGTTTATTAAAATCAATTCAGTATCCGATTTTAGTTATAAACTAAACTTCGATCAAAAGGACTATTCTCATCATTGTTTTCCCCGAATATTTCTTTGACTACCTGAATTGTTTTGTTAGAATCGGCCCATTTTAACTGAAATCTCTACAGTTTCTTCCCATTTGTCATACATTCCTAAGTATTTGGTTAATGAGGATAAGGCTTTCATTGCATGCACTTTGGATCCATGAAATAGAGTCTGGAGATCATGAGCATCTTTCGTTTCAAGATTAAGATAAAATTATTTAGCGTGGCCTAATTTGTTTGGAATACTGTGTTTCCTTTGACCTCGTCTAATTAAGTACTCATGAAAGCCAGTCCAGATACTAGGCTGATCATTAATTCTTACTGAATTTGGTAAGGTTGTAGGATAATTATTGTTCTTTTCCTTTCCAAATTCGTTCAAGTCTAAACATGTGGGTCCTTTACTAATTCGATTGTTATTTCGTAAATCATCATTTGATTTTTGCTAAAATGTCAGAAAAATTATTCAAATTACCGATGCTCCGGCCGGGATTTGAACCCGGGATCTGCGACTCGAAAGGCCGCAATGCTTGACCGGATTGTGCAGCTTTAATTGCTACTACACCACCGGAGCTTCAATTTGAGTATTTTATA
>JACDCB010000122.1 GCA_013694585.1 Candidatus Nitrosopumilus sp.
TTGAAATAAGTATAGCCAGATTGGAAGAGAACATCAAGAATTATTCCGAAAAGATAAAAGAAAATGACTCACAAATTTACAAGTTCCTTGCAAAGAATCAGGAAATTCAAAGTGCTATTCTCAGTTCAAGATCTAAGATTAATGAGATCGACACAGAAATAGGTAAGCTGAAAGACGAGAAAGAGAAAATTGATGATAAATTTTTCAAGATCACCACCGAAACAAATATCTCAAAAAAAGTAATAGAAAATGCAGAAAAGGTGATCATAAAATACGAAGAGAAAATAAAACTAGCAAAGAATAGTTTAACTGAGGACTATGCTATTGCAACCCTATTAAAGGACTTTAAAAATTTAGATGTAATAGGATACGTATTTAATTTAATAACATGGAATGAGCAATATCAAAAAGCTGTAGTAGCATCCGGAAACGAATGGATGAAAGCTGTAATTGTAAAAGACATCAAAAGTATGATTACACTCGCAGAATTCTCAAAAAATAAAGGGATACATTTTCTTAAGATAATTCCTCTAGAATTACTTAGTGGAGAGAAGTTAAAAGTCATTGAAGACAATCCATCGATTTTGGGAGTTCTCTCAGATTTTGTCTCAAGCAAAGTAAAATACCTACCTGAATTTTTATTTGGCAACACAATTCTTACGAAGAATCCGTTGACAGCATATTTATTATCCAATAATGGTTTCAAAGCCGTATCGACGAGTGGAGAAATTTTTTTCCCAAACTTGTCGTCAATGCAATTTGATTATGGATCAAAAATCGCAGATGTTACGAAGGATTTACTTCTTTCTGATTCTATTGAAAATTTAAGAAACAATATAGAAAAATTACAAGAGTTAACAAGAATAAGAATTTCAGAACTTGATGTGCTGAATAGGGAGAGAACACCCTTGGGAGGAAAACTGGATACATTTACTTTAGAAAGGTCCAATATCATAAAAAGCATCAATGAGTTAGAAAATCTTTTAGTAGCAAATAATAAAAATTTGAATATGCTATATACTATAAACAAGGAACATAGCACACATTTGGACGACGACCTTTTTCGCAATTTTAACTATTCTAAAAGGAGATTCAAAATTATTACCAGTACCAATAGTAGAATGAACATTGAAATAAAAAATATGGATGAAAGAATTGATATACAAGAGATAATGAAAATTGAAGAAGACGGACGCATAATTGTTAGTGAACTAGATATTATAAACAACAGACTAAATCAATTGAAATTAACACATTCGATGTTAAAGAATAATATCGAAAATACCACTCGAGTATATAATAAATCCAGACAAGAAGATGATCAAATCAAGATAGAAAAGATCGAGAGAAACAGGATTCTAGAAAAAGCCATATCAAATGGAAAAGATATAGAATCAGAATTAAGAACTCTAAGGGAAAAGGAAGATGAAATAATTCAAGCAACAAGCACCACTTACTCAAGATTACAAGAGTATGAAATAGAGATCAAGAAGTTAAACGAGCTGGAAAAGAAACTTGGTAAAGAATCAAATCAATTAGAAAAAGATATTGGATTTTTGAGAAAAGATATTCTAGATCTAGAATATCAAAAGATGAATCAAACTAATGATCTCGCAAGATTGGGTCACAAATCCTTGTTGGAAAGTTTTGATGTAGACAACTTATATCGCGAATTAAAAGAAGAGTATGAAAATATCAGAGATAAAGTAAATTTTAGAGCTGATGAAACTTATTTAGAAATAATAGAAGGATACAGAGGTTTATCGGATAAAAGAAACCATCTTGAAGAAGAGAGAAATTCTATTGTGAATTTCATAGAAGAAATAGGAAAAGAAAAAGAAAATCTATTCAAAGATGCTTTTAAGAAGGTGGATGATGACATTAGAAAAACATTCTCCGATATTACCGGAGGTAATGCATATTTGGAACTAGAGGATCCAGATAACATTTTTTCTGGCGGGATTTTATTAATGGTACAGTTTCCTAGTAAGCCAGCCAGGGAATCCACATCCTTGTCTGGAGGTGAAAAAACAATGGCTGCAATAGTATTCCTCTTAGCATTACAATCGCTAAAACCATCTCCATTTTATTTGATGGACGAGGTAGATGCCCATCTTGACGCTCAAAATACTGACAGACTATCAAAAATACTACTACTTAGATCTGTCAATAATCAAATAATAATGGTAACACTCAAAGATGCCACAGTAGCAAAATCAGATTTAATATTTGGGGTTTATCCAAAGAATGGAATATCTCAAGTGGTAAAGTATAATCATCCAAGCAAAGTTAAA
>JACDCB010000073.1 GCA_013694585.1 Candidatus Nitrosopumilus sp.
GTGTAAGCCCTGTTGTATTGGAGTATTTAGATTTATGTCATTTTGAATACGATCTCTCTCATGTCTCAACGATCGGATTTGTTTGTATTCATTTATAATGTCAAGAAAATTATAATTGTATTTTTTAAAGTCTCTAATCATTGATGAAAAAGCTATAATTTCATTATCTAAATTCATATTATGATTATCGGCCAAATTTTGTTTTAAGAAATCATACCACTCCAAATGAGTTAGAATATCGTTGTTTTTGTCAATTGTTTCTCTAAGGATGTTTTCTAGAGCTAATTTTTTATTCTCTATGATAGATATTTCATCGTAGAGTGATTTCCGGTATTGTTCACGTTCTTTATGCTCTAATTTGATTTGTTTGATATAGTAAGAAACTTGCGAAATAAATGGGATTTCCATTGATACATTTTTTTCATTGGTTTGTTTCGTTGAAGTATCACCTTTTACCTCGTAGTTCTTTATAATAACATCATCATTTTCCCGATTTTGAGCCCTTCTCAGATAAATTGTGTCAGCATATTCATTTTCCTTATCTATGGATAAAGAAACATCAGGTTCTTTGTTAATAATGGACAGGAATTCACATTCAAGAGAAGGATAAAAATCAGACAAATCTTTGATCCATCCTATAATATCGGATGGTTTAATATCATATTTTTTACAGTTGTTGTATATGTCTTCAATAAAAAAGTAAAGTTCATTTTTTGTAGTTGCATCTTTATTTCTTCTTTTCGTTAATCCATTGTCTGGAGATTTTAAGAGCTCATAACCATTTTTTCCTTTGTCCCAACCAATTGTTTCGTTTCTAAGCTCTGCTAAAAGATCTCGTTCAGGCGCAGAATCATTCCCATCCTCAAATTCATCATTGATACCGAATTCCTTTAGAATTTGAGCAATTCTAAACCCTTGGGCACATTCTTGAATTGTCATGCCTGATTTGCGGACAATTATCGCAAATTCCCTTATTTCTTCAATTCCAGCGCTCCCAAGGTTATCCTTCAACCGCTTGACCAAGTTGTATACCGTGCCTTTGGATAGATTAGTTTCTACGGCTATTTGATCAAGGGTTTTAGCGTCGAAATATTTTTGGATAACAATGGAATTGTTAAAAGATGTTATTTTTGTTGTCACATTAATTATGAAATCCTAGCCTAATAAAGTAGTCATTTTTTTAGTCATTTTGGTCATTATTCTGGTCAATAGGGTCATGAAAACAGTCAATTTAGTAGTGATAAAAATAGGCCCTATAGTATCAACGATCAAAAGCATTAGTCAAGATGTTTTCAAATATTTATTTTAATCACAAAATTGGAGTCTGCATAACTCATCTAAATAATTTTGATCTGAAAAGACTGCTAGAAAATAAGACAGTACAGCGAGTTTACAAATTATTGTAAGTACGGTTTAGCATGTATTTTTTTGCTTAATACTATAGACATGCTTATAGCAGCTATTGAAAACACCAGGGCACTAAGAAATATTAGGTCAAAAGAGAATGAGGAAGGCAATGATTCAGTTATTCCTTGTATGTTAATTAGCGACTGATTTGTTTGCATATACATTGCAGCCAAAGCCGGTCCAATTGATGACCCCACAATTCTCAACATTGTACTAATCCCCATAGTTACACCCGTAAATTCTATAGGTGTAGCTAGTAGGGTGACATTTACTGCCCCTACGGAAGCAAGGGAGAGGCCAGTGGATAATACTGCCAAGCCTATGGAGATTGAGATCTCTGTTGAATGAAACAATAACAACATGGAAAATCCGGTCGCTGTAAGAACAGTACCTAAAATTATTGGTTTTATCGATCCCAGTTTTGAAATGATAAATCCAGAGGTAGGTCCAAATATTAAAAGAACTATCGCGAAAGGCAATTGGATTTTACCGGTATTGATGGCATTTTCTCCAAACCCAATAGGTTCTGGACTTTGTACTAGTATCGGAATAGTCTGAAAAATCATAAACATCGATAATCCTACTATCATAATGATCATATTTGAAAGCAAGATTGGGGGCCTCAAGAAAATTTTAAAATCAATTAATGGATACTTAATTCGCCTCTCCAAATAAACAAAAAAGAAGAGAGATGTTGCTCCAATTGCTAAAAATGGTGCAATTTGTTCCAAGGAAGAGTAAGGACTAGTAATAACATCACCGGAAAGATTGGATGCAGTTTCATCTGGAGATGTTTGCAAGTACGTTAAAGAGAGCAGGAAAGAAACAATAGTAATTGCTAGTAGAATCGATCCTTTAATGTCTATTTGAGAATAAATCACTAGTTTTTTATTTGGAATTTTGTTTGTAGGATTATTCTGTAACTTTGTTTGTTGATTTTGTATTTCAGTCTTCTCTTCAAGATTGTTATTATCAGAAACATGAATATATTTTCGTATCATTAGTAGCAACATTATAGAAATAGGAATTATTGTAAAAAACGTCATCTTCCATCCAAATTCATGAATAATCAAAGCTCCGACTGATAATCCAATGACCGAACCTGCAGCAAACATCGAAGTAATGATCCCGGTTGTGATGGAAATTCTTTCCCTTGGAAATTGATCTCGAATAATGCTGAATGCTATAGGGAACATTCCTAGGCCGATGCCTTGAATTGTTCTTGCTATTATCATGGTAAGAAAATCGCCCGCAAATCCTCCTAAAGAAACCCCGACGGTGTATATAGCCATAATAATTATCAAAATTTTCTTTCTTCCATAGATGTCAGACAGTTTACCGGCTATAGGTGTCATAACAGCTCCTGCTATCAAATAGGATGTCAAAATCCATGATGATAATCCATAAGAGACGTCAAAATCATTGATTAGAGTAGGAATTGCAGGTATCAACATTGTTTCTGCATACATAGCCATTGTGGCAAGACAACTAAGAATGATTAGTACTTTCCATGGTTGTGATAGTTTGAGCAGACTTTTGAAATCAAAAGAGGATCCCTTTATTCTTTTAGATGTCAGTTTCTTTAAACCCCCCCAATTTTTATTTTTTAATCCTTTTACCAATCTTATAGATTAGTTTTTGCGGATGTATGTCGTTTCTCAATAATAATGTTCGATGTAGGTTGATTGATTAATTCTCGTTTTTGCTTGATTTCCTCTGAGATATTTAAATTGAATTTATCCTGCAAATTAAGCCACATTTGGTCCAAAGTTTTTTTTGTTGTGGAAATATCCTCTTCAGAAATTTGACCGAGACATATTTTTTTTATTTGAGATACACATTCTATTGTATCATCAAGAGAGCCGTGTGTCTTTTCGGTCAAGAAAATGCGATTTATTCTTCGATCCCTTGGATCGATTTTTCTATTTACAAATGCATCCTTTTCTAATTTATCGATTATTGGAATGAGGGTTGGTCCTTCTAAAGATAATTTATCAGCTATTTCCTTCTGAGTTAAACCGGTAGCATTATTTGCAAGTATTATTAGTACTTTCCACTGTCCAAAGGTAATACCAAATTTCTTACGCAATTCTTGGTCTATTACATAAATTAACGATTTGCCAATCCTGTTAATAATAAAACCAATGCTATTCTGGAAATCATACTTAATCATATTACATCCTAATAAATAGTATACTAATTAATAGTATTTAAATGATTAAGTTATAGAGATATACATGGTCGGTAATTGACACATCTCGGCCATTTCATTCAAAAAAATCAACACAAAAAAAGTATTAATGACACATACCATATGGCCATGGTCATCATAGGAGTAGCAAATAATTCGCAATATTGCTTAGCTAAATATATGGTCAATTACGAGGGGGTGAGTTTTGACTGTTCATC
>JACDCB010000084.1 GCA_013694585.1 Candidatus Nitrosopumilus sp.
CAATAATCAAATAATAATGGTAACACTCAAAGATGCCACAGTAGCAAAATCAGATTTAATATTTGGGGTTTATCCAAAGAATGGAATATCTCAAGTGGTAAAGTATAATCATCCAAGCAAAGTTAAATTAGAAGTAGAGTGACACATAGGATAATTAAACGATAAATAAATTGAATCCTAATTAATAGGATGGTTTAGGTTTGGGTTTCTATAATAGAAACAAGAAACAGAATGTTTTTTACTAATATCAAATTGTTCTATATCATTAGTACAATCCGTAAAAGATAATTTACACCTATTATAAAATTTACATCCCTTTAAAGGCAATTCAGATAAATTTATTCCACCGAAGCTTTTATAGAATTTGGATTCATTAGTTGAAAAGGTAACTGCATCAAGTAACATCCAAGTATATGGATGAAGTGGATTATGTAACACTTCATCAATTTCTCCATATTCGACGATGCTCCCAGCAAACATAATCCCAATCTTATCACCAATGAATCGTGAGGTTGCTAAATCATGTGTAATATAAATAATAGAAATATTCAGAGTCTTTCTTAACTCATTTAATAATGACAAAATTTCAGCTCTAACAGAAATGTCTAACATTGAAACAGGCTCATCGGCTATTATTAATTTTGGAATTTTTACAATAGATCTTGCAATTGAAACACGTTGTCTTTGACCACCTGAAAGCATGGTTGGATATTTCTCTAAAATCTCTTCAACGGGTTCAAGTCTTGTTCTACGTAGTGCAAGACGCACTTTCTCATCTTTCTCGTTACGACTTAATTCATTCTCATGAATTTTTAATGGCTCCATGACTATGTCTTTTATTTTGATGTGGGGATTTAGAGAACTATAAGGATCCTGATGGATCATCTGGATCATCGAATAAAATGCCTTCTTTTTTTTTAGAGAGTGAACGTCATTCCCTTCAAAGGATATAGTACCATCGTCTGGGATTAAAGAACCCATTATGAGTTTAGCCAGTGTAGTTTTTCCAGAACCAGATTCGCCGGCTATCACCAATACTTCGCCCCGCTCTAAATCAAAAGATACATTATCAATTACTTTTCTGGTTGGATTTGATGAAGAAAAAAGGTGGAAAATATTCCTATGAATTGGAAAAGTTTTGTTCACATTCTTGAGCTGAAGCAAAGGCGACATAAATAAAATATGGGCTTATGGGTATTTTAAAATATATCTATTAGTGTTCATGAACACTGAGTCGATGCCACAAATTGAACTCAAATTTTCTTATTGTTAATAGTCAAAAAGTGGTTAAAGACTAGAGTCACAGATTTATTTGTATTTGTAAATGCTTCATAATTAAGCAATATCCAAGCCTATTGTAAGTATATAGATATTGCAAACTATTTCAACTGTAGACTTTTTTGTGCCTGTAAATAATATACTACTTCTTTCTTCCGTAGATTAAAGCTGTAAGAAAGTATATCATGATGAATTGATGATGAGAACATCAGTGGTATACTGAATTTTTGTGAGTTAAATACACTCACAACTACAACTACACCTCAGCATTAGTCCTACTTTTCAATAACTTTCGTAAAACTTTCGTTATTATCATATTCAGAATCATGAAAATCAAAAATTCAGTATAATGAAAAGTTTTACAAATCTTGCATCTAGATTTTGATTCGGATGAGATAGTTGCCATTAAATCTTTTTCATTAATCATGATTTTTTTGATGGCTTTATAGAATTTTGGATATAGCAGATCAATAATTTCGCTATTATCTCTTACAATCGAAACAAATGGAAAGTTTTCATAAGCCAACATCTTTACATTAGCTTTATAATATTTTACTAAAGTTCCTTTAACCTCTTCTGTTTTATAAACACTTATCAAACCATTTTTTTTCAATATGGTTATGTGATGTCTCAAAGTAGTCATGGCAATGTTAAACTTAGCTCTTTTTAATAAATCAAATAAATCCTTAGTTGAGCGGTTCCTATGATAAAGAAAATCTAAAATTTTTAGTCTGTGGGGATCGCTTAGTACTTTTGCAATATTTTCATTCATCATAATTGTAACTAATGGTCTTTCATGAACTATAGTTTTTTCCATAGGTTACTTTTTTCTTCCAATTTTATTAATCTTGATTAAACATAGTGATAATAATCTTTTATTGAACAGTTGCACGAAGTAAGATTATGAATTCGATAAACAAGTGCGCATTTTGTGAAATAGTTAATGGAAATATCAAAGCTAGAAAGTTATATGAAACTGAACATTCAATAGCAATTCTAGACGCATTTCCCCTCAAGGATGGACATTCACTTGTAATTTCCAAATCACATAAACCCAAAATACAAGATTTGAGTTTGATAGAAAATAGGGACATTTTTGAGGCATTGCATTTCTTGACTGGAAAAATAGAAAAATCAATGAACTGTAATTCTTCACTAATAGGTATACATAATGGAAAGGATGCTGGGCAAGAAATTCCTCATTTCCATATTCATGTTATTCCAATTGCAGAATCAAATGAAAAGATTTCAATCCATTCCCTTTTTGGTAAAGGAGATACTCGAAGGGATTTAGACGAACAATGGGGAAAAATATCCAAGGAAATACAAAGAAGCTAAGAAATACGGGACAACGCTTCGGGTAATTCAGAGAGAGAGTTTATAGTGAAAAGTGGTGTCTCCTTCCTGTTCACAGGCTCTTGAATTTTGTATAAAGAGTCCAAAGTTCTTATGGTCTTCATTCCGAGCTCATTGGCAGGTAAAATGTCGATATCCAATCTATCTCCCACCATGATGCAATTGTCAATACTTGAATTAGAGTCAACTAACGCCTTTTGAAATATTTTATGATCCGGCTTTTTAAATCCAATATCTTCTGCCAAACATACTATTTTAAAATGCTTATCTAGATCGTATTTAAGTAATAAATTGGCTGAGCCGGATGAATTGTTGCTAATAATACCTAATGAATATTTCTTGGATAATAATGGGATCAGATAGTTAACTTGACTAAATAGTTTGACTAGTTTTCTTTTATTTTCTAGCAAATCGGTCTTTAAAACTTCGAAAATCACAGAATCATACCCCTTAGGAAGGATAAGACGTACCATTAAAGAAATAATTTCCAGAAACCCTGATGAACCAAATTTTCTGTTTCGAACTAAATCATTTCTCAACGTATAATAGCTTCTTTGATCTATCCTAGCCCCATAGTCATTAAGTGTCTTGAATAATAGTTTATCAAAATAAGTAACGTAACTCCATTCATCAATGAGTGTTTGCCCAAGGTCAAAGAAGACGAATGGTCTCACCAAGTATTTTTAAAACCATTAATTATTTATAGTTTGGAATATT
>JACDCB010000098.1 GCA_013694585.1 Candidatus Nitrosopumilus sp.
ATTCAGATTTAAGTCTTAACTGCATAATCAGAAAACCAATTAATAAAGATAGTTTTTTGGAGATCGTTCAAAGCAGGTTGAGTGAACCGATGTAGATTCAGTGATTTTTATTACGACCTGTATTCTAGCAAGAAATTTTCTAAATTATTCTAATCGTCCCTTTCTATTTTAAATCCTATTCGAACCTCTACCTGGTATTCAATTTGCTGATTTCCATCCAACCTAAAAGTCACTCTTCCCATCTCACCCCATTGGATATTCTTCACGGTTTTAGACGCTTCCTTAAAGGCGTTATTAACGGCTTCATTTATTCCGGTTGGCGACGTTCCCACGATTTCAATATATTTGTAGACCATTATTGATTTTAATTTTAGTTACATAAAAATATAATCAAAAGCATACAAAAAACAGATTCATGATAGATATTGTTGAAAAAATTTCAACAATGATGATTATTGATTAACAAAAGTCACCTTAACCATTAATCAATTATGTTGGTTACATCAAACTATGATTGTTCAATGATCTGCTTCAGAATATGGCGGTGACAATTGTTGAGATTTTCTGGTTCATAACAGAATAACACAACGTCGTTTTTTCTCGAATAATCTTTTATCCACTTTATATTAGAAATAGCTTGACTGGCGTTCATTTCTTTCTGGTACAAGGCAGTGTAATCATTAATACTCAGTTCCTCGCGTTCAAACTTCTCAGTCAAACTCTTAGATGGTGATAATTCATAAAACCAAGCATCCATTTTGTGCTGTAGTTCAAACGGCAGCGTAGAGGAAACAGCTATCCTGTAGAAATCATTCTTATATCTTGAAAGGTTGGTTAATGAATCAGTATATATGGTCACAAAATTAATAGTTGCGGCATCATTAAAATCGTTTTTGATGTTGGAAAAAAAATAATAATGGTAATTTTTTTATTATTTAAATACTGAATATGGTTTATAGTTATTTGATAAATGTCGAATAGATATGCCCACCCTGAGGTCTTAGTTGACACAAGTTGGACTGAAGATCACTTAAAAGATCCTAATGTAAGAATTGCAGAAGTGGACTATGATCCAAAAGCAAACTACCACTTGGGACATATTCCCGGCTCAGTTTTGTTTGATTGGAAGAAAGACATCAATGATCCTTTGAACAGAAACATCATTTCAAAGGAATCGTGTGAAGAATTACTCAAAAAATCAGGAATAAACGAGGATACGACTCTCGTACTTTATGGAGATTTCAATAATTGGTTTGCGGCTTTTGCTTTTTGGGTATTCAAGTATTATGGCTACAAGGATGTGAGGATAATGAATGGAGGCAGAAAAAAATGGCTTGAAGAAGACAGGTCTATCGATAAAACAATTCCAACCTATTCAACAGGCAATTTCAAAGCATCAAGCCCCGATGAGAAAATAAGAACCTACCTCAATCACGTGTCAGAATCGCTTAAAAATAGACAAAGCATTTTAGTTGATGTCAGGTCTCCAGCAGAATTTACTGGAGAAGTGACTGCGCCTGCGGAATATCCTACTGAGCATGCTCAAAGGGGAGGCCACATTCCTGCAGCCATTAATATACCATGGGGAAAAGCAGTTAATGAGGATGGAACGTTCAAATCGGCCGAAGATCTGAATAAACTTTATAATGATAATGGCATTCTACCAGAAAAAGAAGTAATTTCCTACTGCAGGATTGGAGAGAGATCGTCTCACACTTGGTTTGTACTAAAATATCTCTTGGGCTACCCAGATGTTAAGAACTACGATGGATCGTGGACAGAATGGGGTAACATGATAGGAAATCCAATTGAGAAATAGATTCTTTCACCATTCTAATCTTTTATTTTTTTAATAATAATATTGAATAAATAATTATTACTAGAGTTTGAGAGTGAAGACTGTATAGAGTTTTTCTCTTGCACAATTTCAATGATTTCTTGTTTATTTTGTTCAGCCCAACGCAATAATTCAAGATCAGCAGTTGGATCATCAGAAACTAATCTTATAACATGTCCGACTCGCATATTTTTCATCATGAATTCATCCAATTTTGCTAAAGTGGCAGAACATTCGGTTCCTAACTCAAACATCTGAAAATCAGGAAATGATTTAAAACACTTCACATTGAATTTCTTA
>JACDCB010000102.1 GCA_013694585.1 Candidatus Nitrosopumilus sp.
CTTCAAAGTCCTTAGGAGCATACTTTCGGAAGAAACCTTGTGCCATTTGACTTCGACCAGCGTTTTGAACACATACAAAAAGGATGGTCTTTTTAGCATCACTAGAGGAGTGTTTACCGAGTGAAAATTTCATCAGAACCACTTATCAATATTGTCTTTTTATTGCTTGATTGCACTGATTGAAATACTGCTAATTTGTCTTTTTTCTTGGCCGTCTTCATCCAATTCCATGTAAGGTCTTTCTTCGAGTATTTTTACATCGTTAAAACCTGCTTCCTTGATATTATTAATGTAATTTTCTTTTGTTAATGCACCGTCAATACAACTACACCAATTGTCAGGCTTTATGGAATTTCCATCTATTTCTTTAGATGTGACTAAATCAGATATTATCATCCTTCCTTTTCTACCTTGTTTCAATACTCGGTAAATCTCTTTGAATGTATTGGCCTTGTTAGAAGTAAGGTTGATAACACAATTGCTTATGACAATATCAACAGAATTATCCTCAAATGGTATCCTTTTTTCAATATCGCCTTGTCTGAATTCAACATTCTTGTAACCGTGTTTTTCAGCATTTTCTCTGGCCCTATTAAGCATATTATCTGTCATATCAACTCCAATGACCTTTCCACTTTCTTTGACAATATTAGCAGCAAGAAACACATCAATACCAGCTCCTGAACCTAAATCAACCACAGTATCACCTTCTCCAATATGAGCGAATCTTGTAGGGTTGCCGCATCCTACTCCTAAGATAGAGGATTCCGGTATTGAATTCAAATCATCTGAATCATATCCAATTTCCTTTAATGAAATAGACGGAGTAATAAGGACGTCTGTTGTACTGCAACAATCAGAAGAAGGCATACAACAAGATTCAGTGTTTCCATTTAAAGCAATTTTTCCATATTGTTCTTTAATTTTTTCCTTTAAATGTAATTGTTTATCCATAGATATAGGTTTACAAAAGAAACTATTTAAGTTGGTAAGAGTAAAATGGTAAAGTAAGTGAAGTCAGGGAAACCAGAGGGAAACAGGCATAGTAAAACGACATTGAAATCAAGTAAGCTACCTATACTCAGGGAAAATAATTCTTGCAATTTTTATGGTTATGATGTGGAAAATCTAATGAAAGAAACATCTGAATTAAGAAAGATAATTACTAAGAGAGGAACGCTAGAAATATTGATACCCCTATGCTGTTCTACTGACCCTGTCAGATACTTAACATTTAAAAAATCAATGAAAGGTTTCAGTAGTAAAACTCTTACAATACGCTTAAAGGAATTGGAAAAGAATGGTATTTTGAACAGACAATCCTTTAATGAGGTTCCTCCGCGAGTAGAATATAGGCTTACTCCGAAAGGTCAAGAACTTACAGAATCCATTATTAACCTACTACAATGGATGAGAAAATGGTCGGCAAGTTAGTTACATTGAGTATAAATTCTTATTCAAGCTTTCTTACATGTAAAAGACTTGATTGAATTCATTGTCGTTGATGTAATAGCACATAGACTTACTATTCATATAAGTATAGTGGTTTCAGATGGTGTCAATATTTTAAATTGAACTGTTCCTTAATGAAGTTTTCAAATTCTTTATCTGAAGAGTTTTTACTTTTTTCAAGAATCATATTAGCATCCTTTCCAACTACATATCTAAATTCGGGAGTATCTGTTGTAACTGCTTCAGTAATAGTTTTAGCAACTTCGGAAGGATGAATTACATTTTCAACCATTTTTGAGAAAGTTTCTGATACTGTGTCTATCATTTTTCGATATGGGGAGAGGACATGCTTAGATTCGGTTGCTATTTTTATATTGTTCCAAAATTTGGAACCTACTGCGCCTGGTTCTATGAGTATTATTTTGATATTAAATGATCCTAGTTCATACCGAATGCACTCAGAAAGCTCTTCTAATGCATATTTTGTGCCATGATAAATCGAATCTAAGGGGACGGCTATTCTTCCACCCGTGGAACTTACATTTACTATTTTTCCACCATTTTGTTTTCTCATTATGGGTAATACTGATTGCATGGTTTTAATCGCTCCAAAAAAGTTTGTTTCAAACTGGGTCTTTATTTCTTCAGTTGATGATTCCTCAAGAGGTCCGGCCAATGCGTAGCCTGCATTATTTACCAAAACATCAATTCTCTTCTTCTCATACATTTGGCTGATGGCCTCTTTAACTGAGTTGTAATCGGTAACATCCAACTGTAAAACGTCTAACGGTAATTTTTCTTTGTTAGCTACTTCGATTATTTTGTCAGAGTCTTTCAAATTTCTCATAGTAGCATAGTATAGAATCCCCTTCTTGCTAATGCAAGAGATGTCTCAAACCCAATTCCTGTAGAACTTCCTGTAACAAGAGCAACCTGTGATGTTTTGCTCATAAATATTCAATATTAAATTTATTATTAAGGCTACCTGAGTTAAAATTTTTTACTTAATGGGATTAATGTAACCTCGTTTATTCCATTTATCAAATGTTAATATTTGACTTTGTTTTGTTGGTTTACTGGAAAGTAGCACTAATGCTGCTATTTTGGATTCAAATCCCGCATGCTTTTCACTTTTTGTACAAGATTTAGACTATTGATAGAAAAAATTGCTAAGTAATATGCTCTATAGAGTAAACAGCAATATCGAAAAACCTCTGGTTTTCTTGAAATAATTGCTAAATCCGAATATGTTTTGTTGTGTCCTTCCGTAAATTCTAATAATCGTAAATTCGGGCTGGTGATAAAAAAAATATTAAAAAAATATACTATAGTTGATTCATTCAATTACGACGAATGTTGCTATATTTCGATTCTTACAAATCATCATCCAGTTGCATTAACTAATAATCTATCTAACTCTTCATCAGCATTTTGACAATCATTTAAGGCTTCATCAGTGTTGTCAAGTTCTAGTTGTTGAATACAATCTTCCAAATGAGTGTCTACAGTTTCTAAACTTGGTTGTTCATTACTTGTTTGACTAGTGCTAGATTGGTCTGAGTTAGATTGGTCTGAGTTAGATTGGTCCGTGCTAGCAAATGCCGGATTAATGGAACCTAAAGTGGATGCGGCTGAGGCACCAATCATCAGTACAGAAAATGCTACAATAAAGATGCTTAAATTACTAATTTTGTTCATCAGGGGTTATCCAACCCTAGGTAATTAAATATTTTCATTCAAACAACTTTGAATTAGTCGTTAGTATATCTATAATAACTAAGAATTGGAACAATCAATTAAATATTATTAACTAGTTCATATAGCCTATTTTTCTGGTTTTCTGGTGCCCAAAGACTACATTTACGTTGATAAATGGGTATTGTTTCATAAAACTAGGGAACCGATTTTAGTCTTTTTTGAATTAATGCTTATAGTTGGAATCGGGGAAGCATTGTGTCAGATACATCCGATAGCGACAATAATGTTGAAGCGATCCTAAACACAACGAATAGAATTTAAACATACAAATAAAGCCATTTGGATCTAATTTGTTTAATTTTTAATAATGCCGAAATACTTTATAATCACAATAGACTAATGTATAGTCTTGACAATTAATGTATATAAACCCAAAAAGAGTGATTCTACCTCACATACGTTTTCTATTTAATCTAATAGTCAAGAGAAATTAGATGCAGGTTTTCAATTTTTGATTGAGGGTTTGGAAAATGATGAATCTATTTTGTTTGTAACGGATGATCTTTCTAAAGAAGAAGTAATAGAAAGACTGAAAATGATTTGTCAAAATCGATTCAATATCTCTACCTTAGTAAATGATGGAATAGTTACCATCTTGTCGAGTACCCAATCGTATTTTTCAGGTGACATGTTAGAGATGGATGGAATATCGTCAGTTAGTGGGATGACAGTAAGTAAAAGTCTTTCTCCGATTCACAAAGATACTAGGATTGAGAGTGAAGATACTGATAAGGGTAGTCATTTTAATTTATCTATGGGTGGCGGAAAAAGACTTCGAGCTTTTTACGATATGACCCCTTTTTTTGAGAAAAAATGTTGTGAAGAGTTACTAAATTATGAAGCGTCATCCCAAAAAGGTACTTCTCGTCCAACATATACTTTATGTGCTTATGAAATAGGATTGATGTCAAAGATAAGTCCAAAAGCATTTAGAACATTAGTAAAAAATCATACATTAATAAATGAAATGAACTATGATGCGTTAATTGCTCCTTGTACTAACATGCATTTAATTCTATTATATGATAAGCAAGATGATTTAGATAAGGCGATTTCGGCATACATTATTGAAGGCTTAAAGCGAGGTCAGATATGTGTTCATGCCTCTGTTAGTTTAGCCAATGAAGGCTATTTAGAAAACTTTTCATCACAAATTACAAATTATCAAGAAAACCTAGAAAAAGGAAACCTGACTGTTGTTGACTTGGTACCTTATTATGTTAATGCGATGGTAGGAAATTTGGAATCTTTTAATTTATTAAAAAAAGAAATGATTTGTAATGCCAATAAAGACAAAAACAGAAAAGATAAACACATACGTTTAACTGCGGATTATGCTACCCTGCTGCTTAAGAACAAACATTTTGAGGAATGCATCAATCTGGAAAACTGGTGGCACGAAAAACCTTTCGAAGGTTCATATGTTTGCCCCTATCCAAAATCCTTACTTAATCAATATCCGTTTAATGCATTTCTTTCAAGACTTTTTCATAATCATGATGTAATTGTAGACAGCAATGGGAAATTAATTCATGAATATATGATATAGATTCTCTTACTATATGCCGGCATAAATACAAAATTAAAGTTTATCAGACTACAATGAGGTATGATTTCAGATTGAATAATTCAAATCAAAGCATCAGAGAAAGATGGGCCTTAGGTGATTATAGAAGTATTGGCAGAGTAATTTCTCCTGTATCTGCTAAACTAGTAAGACTTGTTAATGTTAAACCTATAGATTCTGTTTTAGATGTAGCATGTGGATTTGGTAACACTGCAATAACTGCACGCAGAGTAGGGGCAAAGGTGACAGGCATAGACATTACGCCCGAACTCTTAGCACAAGCAAAAGAGGAGGAGTCTATTGCACAAGTCAGCGGGATAGACTGGAGAGAAGGTAACGCTGAAAGCCTTCCCTTTGAGGATAATCATTTGATATTGTCTTCTCAACATTTGGTCACATGTTTGCATTAAACCAAAAGGCTACGGCAAACGAGATGCAAAGGGTTCTCAGGAAAGATGGGCGTATTGGGATTGCAACATGGCCTCCGGAACTTGCTGTGGGAAGAATGTATGCAATGATCTCACAGTATGCACCCACTGTTCAAAACAACCAATCACTGCCACTGCCTCTGCCCCCTATGCAGTGGGGAATCCCAAGCAAAGTTCAAGAACTATTAGAAGACGTTAAGGAGATATTTTTTGAAAGAGATACCATTGAATATCCTATCCTTAGTCCAAACCATTATTGGCAGGAGATGATCACAAAATCAGGTTCAATGATTCAATTAATTCGGGCACTTGAGAAGGAGAACAAAGTGGAAAAGATAGAATCGATTAGACAAGATTATCTTAAAACCTTAGAACCATACATACATGGTAATATAGTGCGATTAGGTTATCTGCTAACAATAGCAACAAAGAGATAATTACAACCAAATAATTATAATATCTTTTCCTTGTGAAAGTTGATCAGAATAATTACTGGAGGTACAGTTTTGCTCATTATGTTTTATTATATTGCCAATTACTAACTCTGTTTTAGCGTTGCATCAAAGCGCATTCCTGTTTCAAGCTTAATTTTCTTATTTTCACCTAACAATTTGCTCTTCTTCCTCTTTTTATCTAGAATCATGTAGATATTGTAGGCAAGAGATGAAAACCCAGCTAATTCTAATAATTCCGATGCAGTGATGGTATACTTATCCAGAACAATTACTTTATCATTTACATACACTTTGTTTTCTCTCTCAACTTTCGTTAATTCCATTATATGATATTGTATTGTGATCATAATTTATAAAACTAGCATAAGGCGGTCTCAGATTAGTGATAGTGAAACCTAAATTGGCTTCCTACTGTTTTACTTTTCCTGGTAGAATAGTTTGATAGGATGTGAGTAATCGATATATTCTCTTTGTAATTCTTTAATAATTATAACATCATAAACCAATTTTGATGATGATTTTTCTAAGCGGTATTAAAGAGCCTTTCGCACTCTTTTGATTGTCATAACCCTCTCTTACATTCAAAGTACGGGAATAGACGAGAGCAGTACTTCTTTCCTAGTGTCTATATTTGCAACTCACCGATCCAACTTCAATATCGTTTTACCCCATTGTAACCAAGAGTTGGGTTGCATGGATTTATTAGCCAGGTTATGCAATCATCCTAGTATTTTCATAAAATTATATATCAGAATATTTTACTGGTTGAGCATTTCATAGAAATATGACAGGAATATGTATCCAAACTATGATATAATAAATTTCACCTATACATTATGATTATAATGAGTAACATAACAAAAACTAGTAAGATTGGAATATTTGCAATGATGTTTATTGCAGCAGCCTTAATTGGTTCAGTGGTAGCCTTTGGTGATAACATGGCATTTGCAACAGGTAAACATAACGAAGCAGAGCAAGGAATTGAACAAGAACAAGATAGTGAACAGAATGCACAATGTGTATCTGGTGAAGTCACATTCGCATCATGTAACAATGTAGGAATACAATTGCAAGAACAATTGGGCGACTTGGCACTAGGCCAACAATAAATCTTTTTTTGTTTTTACTATTTATTAAAAAACATTGAATTTTATTATCTACGTATTTGTAATGAATTAGCAGATCAACAACAATAGTTGACTATTTCTAAAAAATGGAACCCAAAATGTTTGGATCAAATATGACAATTTATAGTTGACAACTAGTAGTTCAATAGGGACAAAATCATGAATCTGGTATACATACTGCTAAATCCAAATATAGTTTTATACGATTAGCCCTTATTTATTAAGGAGATGGATTGTTTCTGTGGTGGATCAAGCTAATGTTTCCGATGATAACAGAATAAAAATAATTACTGGATCTGAAAATATAACCAATTTTATGCTCGAGAGTTACAAACGAGCAAATAGAAAAATGGATACTTGCTTGGATTTTGTAGGTCCATCGATAGTTGCTACGGATCATAGAATAATGAACGGTGTTTTTGAAATGTTGCAAAGGGGCATCAAGATACGGTTCATCACAGACGTTACTAAAGAGAATATTAATTATTGTAAGGATTTAATGGAAGTATGCGAGATTCGTCATATAGAAGGTATTAAAGGGAATTTCGGTATATTAGATGAAAATGAGTATGTTATTCACCTTATCCATTTAGAGTCTCAAGCCCCAGTCAAATAATTTATAGTAATGACAAAGTCTCTGCCGATGCACAACAATTTCTATTTAACACCTTATGGAAAAATGCAATTCCAATAGAAGAACGACTAAGGGAAATAGAATACGGGATTAAGGTAGGATTTGTTGATACAATTCGAGATCCCATAGAAATAAGAAAGATTTGCTTCGACATTATAACCTCCACAACCAAAGAATTGTCAATTATCTTTCCCACAGCAAATGGATTCTATGGGTTAGGAAAAGAGGGAATAATATCTTTATTAGAAAAGATGGGAACTCATGGCGTTCAGATCAGGATATTGACTCCAATGGATAACAAGATTACCAAAGTTGCTTTATATATCAACAAGAAGTATAATCAAATTGAAATAAAACCCATCACTAATCAGCAAACTATTTCATCTATCATAATAACATCTGATGGTAAATTCTCTCTTGTAATAGAATTAAAGGATGAAGAAATACCTTCTTTTATAGATTCGATTAGGTTGGCTGTTTATTCCAATATTACATCAAACGTTTGGACCTATACTACTTTATTTGAAAATCTATGGGTTCAATCTGATATTACTGTATAAATCTATATTCATTATGTAATCCACATCGATATCCTTATAATTTTAAGCTCTCCTTTTTATAAAAAAATTCAAAATCCATCTCATCCATCATTATCTTCATTTGTTTCTATCAAAGGCAACTCAGGATCTACAATATATTTCACTAACTTTTCTTTATCAATTTTAATAGCTGAAGTGTCACTTTTTTTTTCATGATCAGAAATGATTATTTTTCTAACTTTCATCCATTCAATATTTTTGTCAAATGTATCTAATATTTCCTTTCTATGATAACTTGCTTCTTCGGTTTTATCATAGGGTTCAAGTCTAGCGTCTATTTTATCATACAACTCCTGTATGGAGTTAAAAGTATGATTTTTCTCAGGTGCGTTTCCTAAGATCAGGTAAATATGAGTCATTATACTTTTTGTTATTTCTAAATGTTTATTCACAGACCTGAGTTATTTTAGTGATCTACACATAATTATTTATCTTATTAGGCGGTTATTTCTCCATCCAACTGTAGAGTATCTGTCTAGAATAGAAAAAATATCTTATATGTTGGTTCAATTGTTATATATTGATCAATTTTATCATGTTTGTTGGAATTTGGAGCTGCCAAGAATGTTTTTCTGTCTAGAATAAAATGAAATCCAAATTTATAAAGTATTTGTAATAATGGCCGTCTGTATGGACGCTGTCGTAAATCAACTTATAGTTTTTTGTTACAAAGCCATTAAGTTGGTGTAAACTTTATTGGCATTCATATGGAAAAACTATTCTTTACACTAGGATTCAGCATATTAGTTTGCTAGTGTTATTCAAATGAGGCGTTAAAATACTTTTTCATTTCTCTTTATCGATTTTGAAATTGATGCTACCTTGTATATATGGTCGGGATGATTATGATGCAATGAAGATCATGTCAAAAATTTGGGAGGATGGGTGTATTTACTGACTGATCATAAAAAAGATCCTCGCCTTTAGCTATATGTTGATAGAAAGAATTAGGCAATTTAACCTAAAGCGATGTATTTAAGCTATGTTACTTATTTCTTTATAGCCTCAGGTGAATGAAATGGTTATGAACTTCATACAATGTAAATTCCAACAGGAACACAACTCTAAACAGCCTGGGGGTAAACTGTACAAAAAGTATGCTCAAATTGGTGGTACTAAGGAAAAAGCATGTAGTTCTGCCGCAACTATTACAGATTCAAACTTACCTTATAATTATAAGAGAGCATCAAACAAATTTGAAAATAGTAAGACCGATAAATTCTTATCAAAAGAATTAGAACAAGCCCGAATCTTAATTGCAGAGCCCGAACCCGATATACTATCCTTGTTTAAGGCATTTTTAGAAACTTTGGGAGTAAAGTCGGCTACAGTTGCTGATGGGGAGGAGGCCCTTAATGTTTTCCTTGAGAAGGAAAACAAGGGAAGACCGTATGATGTGGTCGTTTTGGATACTCATCTGCAAGGTTTAGGCGGTCT
>JACDCB010000126.1 GCA_013694585.1 Candidatus Nitrosopumilus sp.
CTTTTGGATTAATTAACTTCAGATGAACGAATTTGGACAGATTTATATCTTCATTTTGGTTCTTTAAATCAAATTCTTTATCGTAACTTATCTTACAAAATCCATTTGCAACTTCGTTAAGCATGCCGTCCCCTCCGATTGGAATTATATTGTCGTAGCCTTTTTCAAGATATTCTCGTGTTAGAGTGGTACCATCGTCGGCTTTTTTTGTGAAAATGTATTCGATGTCTTCTCCAAAATATTTTTTTAAAATATCATACAAGGAATCCCAATTTTTTCCTGTTTGACCACCACTTGAATTTGGATTTACTAAAACTATGGATTTTTTGGTCATTTAATATACATTCTTTCTTATATGGTATCGATATTGACTAAATATATTGTACTCGGTTTCTCATTGATATGTTGAGTGCAAAAAAATAAGACTATAATTCGACTTCTTTGATCTTACCTGTTTTTACATCGTAAATGAATCCACGAACTGAAGTAATGTTTGAAAGAAATGGTGATGAGTGAATTTTATTAATCTGATTTCTTGTATTTCCTTCTACATCGCTAAACGAATGAAATTTAATATCTGAAGCATTTGAGTTATATTTTTCTGAAATTCTCTTTTGTAAATCTTCATCTCTGAAACTAGCCATTCCACAATTAGTGTGATTTATTACAATGATGTGCTCTGTTCCTAACAATTCGTGAGAGATGATCAAAGATCGTAGGGCATCATCAGTTACGATTCCTCCAGCATTTCTTATTATGTGTGCTTCACCAATTTTTAATCCCAACGCTTCGTTGATCGATATTCTCGCATCCATACAAGTCAATACCGCAATCTTTTTTGATGGATGTGGCGGCAAATTACCTTCTGTAAAATTTTCAGCATATTTCTTATTTTGAGACATGATTGATTCTATATCGGTCATGATAATGGTTATAATGTGAAATTAAAATAGCTTTTGAAATTGTGTCCGTTATTGATCGTATTATCCATTCCAGCAATTGTTATCAGCTGAAATATAGTTATTTGCTTTAATTACTACCAGTCAAACATATCGATCCTTGTTCGAAAACTATGTTTATATTCTTTTTTGAATCCATAAAGTCTTCAAAGTCTTTGTATTCAAACTTTAATAAAACTAACAGGTTCCATATACCTCATGGATTCGAAGCCCACTGAATATAGAACGCGTTGGACGTTCCCATTTACCTCAAGTATTTAATATCTTATTGTATAATAAATATCTAAAATGAATAGATGAATACCATACTTATCCTAAAATTTACATTTTTTTGATCGTTCTCAAAATGTTCCCGAAATTGATTTGGCTGTCTTCGATAGTGCCATTTAGATTCATTTTTAAAATTGTTCAGTTTATTATTAGGATAATTTTGACTTTGGAGCATGTCAATTGAATTGAAGGATATTATAATTTTGAATTATATGAACATGCTGCCGATCCATTGTAAACAGATAACCAAGTTGATCTGCTATTTAGATATAATAACCAGAGTCCAATGGATAATTCAGTGCTAAAGATAAATACTATAACCAATACTTTGCCGACTCTAAGAAAGAGGATGGAATCATCTTAAGTACAGCTAAATATTAAAAGAAATATTTACTGAAAAATTATATGTTTGTATAAGAATCCAATTTAGGATTCTACCTTTAAGGACTGATATCGTTCTGAAGCCCTTCGGGCCCGCTCTAATTTTACTACTTTATTAGGGATCAGAACTTTCACTAGAAGGTAACCCTCTAAATATTTTATAAAATTGCAATCGATATTTTGAATCAGGTAAAATGATTAAAGATTTGTATTTTTTAATATATTATTTCCGGTGTCGGATTCGTTAATATCTATGTTATGAGTTTATTTCGCTTCGAAGGTTCTTTGAATCTTTAATATCCTAAACGACAATGCGAAAACTATGAAAATAATCACTGCAGCGATCAAAAAAGTAGGTGAACCAATAGAGTTATACAAAAATCCACCCACAATCAATCCAATAATACTGGCCAAACTCCCGATACTACTTGCTACTCCCTGCACCGCACCTTGATGGACCTTCCCTGCAAACTTTGAAAGTATAGACATGAATGACGGCCACATCAATCCATTGCCAACTGCAAAAAGAATCGCAGCAACATAAATCAATATCATGCTGTTCGAAAAGAATAATATGAAATTTACTCCTAAGATAAAGCTCCCGATAATTATCAAAATACCCTCTGAAAATATTTGAGATGCCTTTCTCAGAATTGGACCTTGTACAAGTATCATCAGTCCACTTAAGGTAGCGTAGAAAATTCCCATTTCTGTTATCGTCCACTTTAGACTTGATACTGCATGAATTGGAAATGATGTATAAAAAATATTAAACCCTAGAAAAATGAAAAAGTTCAATACCATTAATATTGGTATATATTTTAATTTGAAAATATCCTTGAACTTAAGCTCGTCAGGATTAGGAGGATTAAAGCAGTCTTTGCATTCATATGAATACGCCCTCTGAACGCTATCTTTTTGAAGTGGTGGAATTTCTTTTATGACCTTATTTGATTCCTTTAACAATACCCAGATTGCAATGAAAGCTACTAATGAAACAAAAATAGCAACTATTACTGGTAAAGTATTTCCATAAATGGTTCCTCCTAGAATGCCTGCGAGAGCAGGACCAACGATGAATCCCAAGTTAGAAGAAATGGCCAACTTTCCAAAATTCTTGCTTCTAGTCTTATCGTCCGATAAGTCTGCAATATAGGCATTTGCAACAGAAACATTTCCGCCAGTTATCCCGTCTATCGCACGAGCGATAAACAACACAACCAACGGCATAGAAAGGGTAAAAGCTCCGATTAGAGTAGTATTGATATCAATAAGATCAAATTTTGGCATATATAAGGCGAAAAGGAATATGATCCAACCAATCAAAGTACCAGCAGTACTAATTAAAAGAACTTTCTTTCTACCAAAGGAGTCAGACCATCTCCCCAATATGGGGGCACCAATCAACTGAAACGCGGGATAAATAGATGAGAGTATTCCATAAATTACAGAATTCCCTCCAAAATCCACCACAAGAAATACCAAGAACGGCAATACGATACTAAATCCTAATGTTCCGACAAAATTGGAAAACAGTAATGGAAATAGTGTGATTTGCTTCGTCTCCAAATATGATATCCAATAACAAGAGTATGGATTTGACTATAAAAGGATGGGACCTACCACAGCGAGTGCAATTTCAAAGTAATATATGAGGATATCCCTATCCCTTGACAAATCAAATTATCAAACCCTTATTTTGGGTTTTAATTATGTTGACATAATGACCGAAGTACCGTATACTCCCATTAACATGCCCAAACTGGTCTTGCATTTCGAATAATTACATACCTAAGTAAATAACCGATTCTATTGATACAAATTTACTCCTATCACCGTTATTTTTTATAACCGTTACACCTCTTTAGAGCTTAAATACACCAGCATTGTATTTGGCGGAAAGAATTAACAGTTTTTGAAACAAAAATAACCAACATAAACGAAAAGATTCGCAACATATTCAAAAGATATAGATAATTTTATTTAACTATGTATAATTCTCTGCTGCCATCAGTAAAAATTTTATGCAAAAAAATAGATTAGTGCGAATACTAATATTAGATCGTTTAATTGAATCATTCAAGCGATAATTCAAACAAAACCGCATTTTTTATTAAACGAGTTGAAATTCCTTTCGAGGTACATGATGTATTCAATTATCACGCCAGATATAGAGCCATAGATAGACTGATTCCGCCATGGAGTTTTCTAAAAATCATTAAGCGAAATAATGGACTCGAAAATGGAGCAACTTGTATCCTAAAACTGCAATATGGGCCTCTAAAATTCAAATGGATTACAAAGCATTTCGGATACGTCCAAGATCAAATATTTCAAGATGAAATGATTAAAGGACCTTTAAAGACTTGGGAGCATACCCACTCATTTACTCCTAATGAATTAAACGGATGCATAATGGAGGACAAAATAAAGTATTCCTTACCGTACGGACTAAATAGATTAAATATTCTCGGGAATCGACTTGAGAAAACCCTATTTCAAATGTATAGTTACCGTCATCGAATACTTCAAAATGATCTGAAATTATGGGACCTGCTAAAGGAGAACAAAGGAAAAAGAATATTAATTAGCGGATCTACTGGCTTAATTGGGTCTGCTCTAATACCTTTTTTAGATACAGCTGGAGAACATATGATTTCAAGATTAGTAAGACCAACTTCTAATTACTATGACAGTGGTAACGGTTCAAATTTCAGGGTTTGGGATCCTGAAACTGGAAAAGTCGACACTAGTGATCTAGAAGGATTTGACACTATTATCCATTTGTCTGGAGATAGCATAGGGGGTAGATGGTCAAAAATAAAGAAAAACCGAATACGTGATAGCCGAGTGAAGACAACCGAACTATTATGCAACGCCATAAAGAAACTTAAGAAGCCCCCTTCAACGTTGATATGTGCTTCAGCAATTGGTTATTATGGAAGTCGTGGTGAAGAGGTCGTCACCGAAGAAACCTCGGCAGGGGACGGATTTCTAGCCAAGTTATGCGTTGACTGGGAAGCAGAAGCCAAATCTGTTGAAGCCATAGGTATCAGAGTTGTAAATGCCCGTTTTGGTCTAATACTATCTCCTAAAGGGGGAATCTTGAAACTGCTTACGCTTGCTTCTCAACTTAAAGTAGGTATAGGATTTGGTAAGGGAAGTAACGTTTTCAATTGGGTTTCAATTGAGGATGTCATTGGAAGTATCCTATATTCGATTGGTAACACTACCATACGTGGACCGATTAATGTGGTGTCTCCCAACCCGGTAAAGGCCTCATATTTTTCTGAAATAATTTCAAAAATGCTAGATAATCAGATTTTTTTGAGAATTGGATATGGATCCATGAAACTAGCGATGGGAGAATTCGCTGATACCATTAGTGATTCCAATGGAGTTGTAAAACCCCAAAAGCTCATGGCTTCTGGTTATCCCTTCATGAACACTAGTTTAGAGGATGCGGCCAGACTTCTTTTGGGACGTCAGATCGGAAATAAAACAGAGCATGGATTCCTAGAGCATTGATAAATACAAGCAATTTTCGAATACTAAAATCTACGCTTCAATGGGCTGGATCAAGCCTTGAGGACCTTTCAATAAAATCTTGTTAAATGGTGCTGGTGCTTTAAAGAGTTAGGCATTATGGTATCGTTTTTATTATTTCTTAAATAATAGATCATCCATATCATGCTATGTTAATGTTCAAAATTGAAGAATCTCCAAAATTGTTTATACTTTATTGTTCCCTAGCAGGTTTCATTGCATCTTGGGGAATATCAGGATTGTTAGTTTCAATAGATGTTATATCTCAAACTCCACCTGGTTCCTTTTTTGGAATAATAGGAGTGTCACTGGGTTTCTACGATCCTGCTACTGCTCCTTTAATTGGTTTTGCTTTGCATTTATTAACAGGTACTATTGCTGGTAATATTTTTGGGCAAGTATCTATATTTTGGCGACGCATCTCTCCTTACAATGCAAAGCATGGCCTGTTAACCGGTATAATTGTAGGAGTAATTTTATGGGCATTGTTATTTGTTCCAGTAGCAACATTCGCTATACAACCGATGATTGATTCATTTAAGAACTCAATAACACCTAATCAGTACGTATATTCGATAGTCGCAAATTTTGAAGGCCTTTACCCGATGATTATAATGGGTTCTCTTGTTTTTCATATCATTTACGGCGTACTTTTGGGATACATTTCAGGTAGAATGATGGAACTCAAGACTTTTACAGATACAAGGATGAATTATCATTGACTTTAGATAATTTGTCCTCCAAGCACCTAGTTTTCATTAGGAAAAGATTTGTTCACAAGGTCTATAGTGGTATTGAATCATCTTTTTTCCACCTTTTACAAAAAAGAATTAAGAATTGAGAGTGACGTCTGTAGATTTGTCAAATGTCCAATCTTAATGGTGTTAATAGGTCAACTATAAAATAGCGCTTTTAAATATGCCTCATATCATCATAAATAGCAGAGTCAACTTTGACTTAATACATAGCGACTTTAAAGGTAGGGTTATTAGAAGCACCCTCGATGGGGGATGCATTTTTAATTTTAAAGAATCATTTCAAAATGTTTCCAAGGACACTATTCTAATAAATACCATTACAATCGAGCCCGAATTTTCCCAAAATTATTTTGTTCAATTGATCAAAAAGTCAGATCAAATAACTGTGAGACTATATCCTACAACTGACCCAAAGAACAAAACACCAAATATTAAGAGATCTCTAGTAATAATAGCCAAAACGATTTTGGAGGGTGATATAAACGGTGAATCCTTTATTGTCGGAACAAACCTCCAACAATATTTGGAAGAACAAGTCTGAGCTTATGAAGATAGGATATCCGTGCATTAACCAATCTTTAGGAAAAAAAACTATCTCCACATTTAGAATATCTTCTTACTCTGAAGAAAAATCGATCAAGGCGGTTAGTTATAATCTCAAGGTACTCAAAGAAATCTTGAGTTATAATATTCAACACGATCTCCTGTTTTTTAGAATCAGTTCTGACATCATTCCATTCGCTTCACATCCAATATGCAAATTTGATTGGGAAACATACTTTAAGAAAGATTTGATTTGGATAGGTCAGCTGGTTAAAGAAAAGAAAATTAGAATCTCGATGCACCCAGACCAATTTGTTGTATTAAACTCGCCTAATAAGGAAGTAGTAAAAAACGGAATAAGGGAAATCAATTACCAAATTGCCTTCCTCGACGCAATGAGGTTAGATAATTCTGCAAAAATTCAAATCCACGTTGGAGGAACTTATAATGATAAAATCTCCTCATTGGATAGATTTATCAAAAATTACAATACTCTGTTGTCTGAGGAGACAAGATCAAGAGTGGTAATTGAAAATGATGATCATCGTTTTAGTTTAAAGGACTGCTTAGTCATACACGATAAAACAAATGTTCCTATTTTGCTTGATGTATTTCACCATGAATGCATGAATGATGGACACTCCATCCAAAATGCCATTAGTGTTGCAGACAAGACATGGAAAAAAGACAAAGATGGTGTAATGATGATGGATTACAGTAATCAAGAACCAAATTACAGAAGAGGAAAACACGCTAATACTCTAGAGGAAATGAAGTTCAAGAGCTTTCTACTATCAACAATTGATTCTGATTACGATCTAATGCTTGAAATAAAAGATAAGGAAAAAAGTGCTATCAGAGCCCGACATATCCTTGACCAATTAGTATAAATGGATACAATACAAAACATGGCATAGCTCGAAACAATTTTTATGCTGAATAAAACACAAATCTTATTTATACCTTAATGTTTCATATCCTACTATTCTTTTTCGTTCCATCCTTTCGGAATTAAACAGATAGGTCTGATATTTTAAGCTTTTACTAATATAACTTGAACTTCTAAGGCGATCATCATTATACAGTGTGATGCCGTCGATTTCACTAGTGTATTTTGACGTAGTAAAATTCCTATTCCTGTTATTAATATCTATTAAATTACTATGGATCTCAGAATATCGAAGATATCCTGGTTTGTAGAGCAACCTTTCGTTATATCTTTCTACAATCATGTCCTGGTTTTCATATTGTTCATCAAACATCTTTATTCCATAGACTTCAGGAATAAATTCATTGCAAGATTCTGACAGTTCCTTCCCAGCCTTTACGAAATGCAAATTTTTCCTCAGTGTCGCTTTATCAATTACGGCATACTCATCTGAATCTATTACAATCAAAAAATCAATTCCTAATTGAGCAGCGATCTCAAGATATTTGTTTCTTTTTTCTATTTCAGTGATATTGGGATAACAATAATATCTCGTATTAGGATACGACTCTACAACCTCCCTGGAACCATCAATGCTGATGTCATAGTCCTCTTCAAATTCCTTAAACTTCCCATCAATGGTTATAACTAAATCAACGTTGGATGCAATTGAGTGTAGGCATCTCTTCAAGCCTTTAGCGTCATCAAAAAATACAATCCCCGCACCAATTCTCATGCCTTTATTTTATATCGATGGGGTAATATTGATAACTATTAGAATAGATTTTCTACCATAAATTCAATTGACTGATTGATAATCAAGCATGGGTATTCACAAAAATTCGTAAAAATTGGTAAGACATAACTAAAATAGGAAGTTTCAGAAATATTGTGCAGAAAATTACTATCTATTTTGATTTAAAGAGGTGGACTGCTTTTACACTTAGATTAATGACCAACAGAAAAATTATCCAAGAAATGATGGAAGCTATCATCGAGGTCTGATATGGTACAATGAATCCAAGTATTAGTAATTGATAATGAAGTACTACTTTTGAAACTGAATAGATAGTCTCAGAAATCGCAAAAGCTGTAATCAGCTTCTTTATATCTGTCTTAATCTTATTATAATTTTTTTTACCAGTCTCCGCTTGAATATAGCGAGATTTATTGTCCAGATAGAACAAATATGAAAAAATAGGAATGTAAATACAATATTCCATCATTAGAGTAACGATTGAGTTTGATAGACTGTCGGAATTTAATTCAGAATAAAATTGCGTAAAGAGCGCCCCCGCAAAGAAAGCAAAAATACCTGAAATTAATATATTTTTATTAAACAGAACATAATCTTTGTATTTATTATATAATTTTCTAAGTCTCAATCCAGTTAACCTACTAATTTAGGGACCAGAACTTCGTTGAAATTAATAAATCTACTGACAGGTTTATGAATATAATCATCAGCAATATTTGAGAATCCTTGAATTCACTGGTTAATTTGATGGTAGATATATATTTTGATTTCGAGTCTTCCCTTAAACATACATGAAATTAACTATGCCGGAGAAAGTAGACAGTCTTGACTCGGACTAGTTTCATGATTAGTACCTTGATATCTTCTGGTCACATACAAATCAAGGTATTCTTTTTAGATTTAACATTCCCCCATATTTTTTGAATTAATGCTAGCAGTCCCATTATAGACATCAACTTATCCAAATTTAGTATGGCCGCAAGGCGAATTGTGCTTAGCGACATACTTTAAAACTAAAATATTCATTCTTATGAATTCCTGCTTTGTATGATTTTGTCACAAGTACTATAAAAGCTATGAGAACAATCTGATGTAGTCCCTGCCAAGTGATCGCATACCTTTAATGGTAATTCAACCTTTGATTGTAATTCAATTTTTATAGAATTTTAAACTAATATCGAGTTATAATTAATTCCCATTCCAAAAAATAGACGTCAGATAACCAGAAAAGTTCTTGAGGTAATTTACATATTCATGTTAGTGTTGTTGTTTCACCAATTATTTCCTTTCCAAGCGTGTGTATTATTAGATTTTCCTACTCTGTCCACGAACGGTCGTGATTCATGACGCCCTGATACCCTAAAAGATACTTTAAGACAAACTATCAATGAGAGGATCGTTCGCTTTTTCAGCAATAAGTAATCGCTTCGTGATTTTCTATTTTTGATACTCAAAATTAAAATATTTCAATATTCCATACTTACAATTAATAAAATTGTTTCTATCCCTATAGTTTATGTCAAAATGAAAAGGATATAATCTGTAAATTTGAAATAAATAATTTATTTCAAATCTTCTTTTAACTTTTCTTTTTTATACTCTGTACCCGTGTCTTTGTCGGTATCGTCGAGTTTATTTGTTACGGCTTTTGCGCCTGCTTTTAATTTGTCTCCTGTTTCATCGAGAGCATTCTTCGTGTCTTTTTTCTTATTTTCAAATTCATCAGAAGTCATGTAAATTCATATATGCAACATCCTTTAAATGCCTAGTATACAAATCCAGGTCGACGTTGGTATCTCAAGAGCTATTTACATTTAATGGAAAATGAATATATTGTTTTTTAATTAAAATCACATCAAAACAATTCTGAAGGTAAGAGTGATAAGAATATTTTTATAGATTAACATAAATGATGAGTAGCCGATTGGGTTATAGTAAAAAATAATGTCGCTTTAATCCCAAATTATTAGCTTTAAATCGGAGATTACAAATTGATAATCTAGATTAAAAACAAATAATATTTAGGTATATACTTTGCAGTACGGTCTAATCAAATCCCTTAAAATCCAAAGAACGGATCCTCCCTAATCTCTTGTCAAATCAGTCAATGTTAATGCATCAACAGACAATCTGGAATTTCAAATATTTAAGATCAATCTTAAAGTGTGACCAATAACGAAACTACTATGAAATATTGTATGAAGGTAGAGGCATAGTTCATGGTATTTTTCTAAATTGCTTCTGCAGTCAAACATTTATATTTTTTCTTCAATGCATCTACCCTCCTGCAATATGCATGAATTTTTGTTCTTTAATCGCGGTTACTAGAACGCGATAAAATAAAATTAGCGAGTTAGTAATAATATTCTTGTGATATGCGAAGGTTTTTAGTCTTATGTGTAAGTCTAACTCCTAATTGCATATTTTTGAGGCTCATTTGGAAATTCAGCAAGCATTGTTAGTAGCAGAATTTGGACAACGAGTAAATAGGGGCGAATTAAGACTCAATAATGTATTATTCCCATAGAATCTCAAAGGAGGGGTTTCTTCTCTAAGGCAAGCGTTAGCGTTTCACCAGTCAAGAAAGGACCTGAAGGTAGTCCTGCCACAAAATTTAATCACTACATAATTAAGAGTAAGCACCCTATTGATCGAAGCGAATTTATCTATATTACCAATCTATCACGAAGAACAGTTGAAGCCTCGGTCGAAGAACTCAAAGAACAAGGTTTGATAATAGAAAAGAATAGCCTAGACGACACCAGAAAAAAAGTTTACAATTTGGTCAAGGACGAATGGATATGAGAAGTACGGGATAAACTTAAGATGCATCTTGATTTCATTGTTACCCATTTATTGTCACGATATTCCTGCCAGATAATTCTCTGATTTTGTCCTCCTTTTTTACAGGCTTTATGAAATTTTGAATAACAATGCCCAATGTCAGAGTAGGTTATTTTTCAAAATAATTTTCCAATAATACAGGGATAGGGAAAAAGTTGATAGTTTTCTATGAAAACTATGATGACGTCTCTGGGGGTAGAGTTACAATACATCTAATTAAGGAGCCGATTTTACTTGGTAAATTGTGGCAATAGGATTGAAGATGATAAAATTGTAAAAAACCTGCTAAAGAAAGAAAATTGATATACGGGAGGCCTAATAATAAACAGGATTTCTTTGTACAAGGCTCCCGAAGACGACGAAAATAAACGGAAAAGTAAGGATGATGTAAAAATTAAATTTGATGAATCACAATCCATCGAAGAATCAGAAATCATCGCTTTAGATGATAGAAGACCAATGAAAAGCAAGATTCCCTTGAAAAAGAAATTTAAATTTGATGAATTTGCAAATACTGTTTTATTTATTGCAGTCTTTGTTGGCCTATGGCAAGTAGCATATTTAAGTGGTATTTGGCCAAAAGTCTCACTACCATCTCCTATAATGGTAGTAGAATCGTTCTATGAACTAATTCTAGATAACACTTTGTTTGTAAGTATAGGAATGACTCTTTACAGGCTCTTGATTGGATTTGCTGCATCAATAGGAATTGGAGTTTGTGTAGGACTTGCAATGGTAAGATTTACTGGTTTTGGAAAAACAATGAGTTCTTTTGCAGTAGGATTGCAGTCTTTTCCGAGTGTTGCTTGGGTTCCATTTGCCATCCTGCTTATTGGTCTAAATGATATTGGAATACTATTTGTTGTTATAATGAGTTCAGTATTTTCAGTCATGATGTCTGCATACAGCGGAATAAGAAACATACCTCCCATTTATCTCAAGGCTGCAAGAAACATGGGAGCTAAAGGTTTCTCATTATTTAGATATTTAATGATACCAGCAGCCACTCCGGCATTAATAATAGGAATAAAACAAGCGTGGTCATTTGCTTGGCACGCTTTGGTCGGAGCGGAAATACTTATGGCTGCTTCAGTAGGTATAGGACATATACTGTTAATAGGTAGAGAATTCCAACTGATGGATCAGATAATAGCATCTATGATTACTATTTTCGCATTAGGAATGATATTTGATAAAGTAATCTTTGCAAAACTAGATGACAAGGTAAGAGAAAAATGGGGATTGAGGCAAGAGCATGACATAGAAAATAAATGATTTCACTTTGCCTTCATGCTTCAACTTGATCTACTTCCTCACATTTGAGCCCGAATGAGTAAAAGATAGATAAGGCAAAATAGTGAAAATGAACCTTCATGATGCCGGATCATATTAACTTGGGTAAAAACTACATGTAACGTACATTTTTTGCCTATTTCTAATTACTAATACATCCCATTTACAAAAAAAATAACATGAATTCAAAAACAAAATTAGGTATTTCATTTGCGATAATTATTGCAGTTATTCTTTCTTCTAATTTTAACTTTAATTGGTCCTCATTGCTTGGTCAGAATAGCAGTACAACTGGTTCTACAAGTCAGAGTACAAATGCGAAGGCTGATACTTTAAAAATTGGGTATTTTCCAAATCTAAATCATGCCCAAGTTATCATTGGCCTCAAAAACGGGGATTTTAGTAAAGTTTTAAACAATGACCAAAATCTAGGTAACATCTCATTAAAAGAGTTTGTTTTTACTGCTGGTCCCTCGGCGATTGAAGCTCTATACGCGGGTCAAATCGACGTAGCTTATGTTGGTCCTAATCCTGCTATTAATGGATATGTGGTATCTGGAGGAGAGGGTTTGCGAATAATTTCTGGTGCATCTAGCGGTGGCGCATCATTTATTGTTAGAAATGATTCAGGGATAGAAACAGCCAATGACCTAGGTGGAAAGAAATTTGCATCCCCTCAATTAGGTAACACACAAGATGTGGCTTTGCGAAAATATTTGATTGATAATGGTTTTAACACTGTTGAAAATGGTGGAAACGTAACAGTTGTAGCGGCAAAACCGGCGGATATAATCATATTGTTCCTAAAGAAAGAGATCGATGGGGCATGGGTTCCTGAACCATTAGGTGCGATTCTAAAAGAACAAGGTAATGGATTCATCTTGGTCGATGAAAGAGACCTCTGGTCACCAGAAGGTAGATTCGTGACAGCAAATATTTTGGCTAGAACTGACTATCTTAGAGACAATCCTGAAATTATAAAGAAACTGCTTGAAGCCCATGTCGATGAAACACTATGGATAAGTCAAAAATTATCGAAAACTAATGATACTGTGGTTGATGAAAAAAATATTGATGAATTAACGGTCGCATTCAATGAGGGCCTAAAGAAAATTACTGGTAAAACTTATCCAGCGAATCAACTAAAAGATGCGCTATCTAGGATTGAATTTACCTACGATCCACTGTCAGCATCACTTAACAAGATTGCTTCGGACGCCAACGACTTGGGATACATAAATTTAGGAAGTGATCGTGATATAGATTTAGGAAGTATTTATGATCTTGATCTTTTGAACGAAGTACTGAGAAGTAAAGGTCTTAACCCCGTTCAATAATTATTAGTGGTTAATTTTCTAACAATTAGTAAGCTGAAATAGTTGCTAGTAAATGGAAGTAGATTCTATCAAAAAATATTTCGGAATAGACAATAGTAAAAACAGCAGGATATCTTAAAATCTTATATATTTCTTTACCTGTCAACCTTATGATAATATAATAATATTTTATATGATCATATTTAGAACTCACTCTCCTAACAATGTTTGATTTTTTATAATGATATTTTCAAAGTTGAAAAAAGGCGGAGATTAAATTGTTTGTACGCAAACATTAGCTTGTCAAAAATACTCGCAATATGATTAAGTTATTAACGCATTAATAGAGATTTGTAGTTATTATAACTTCCGATCGGCGCAGAATATATGCTTAAACTGCATAATAACAGGAAAACTGGCACATTGAAAATGAATAATAAGTAACCCAAGTAATATACGGAATGATGAATTACAAACCAAAAAGAACAGATTTCAAGGTTCCAAAGAATTTTGATAGTAGAGGAAGATCGATTGTCTTAGTCTTTACAATGGTTATTACTGCATCAGTATTGATATCAGCACCCATATCAATCGCCAGTGCACAATCGATAGGTAATGAAAAAAAGACTTTGAGAATTGGTTACTTTCCAAACATTACTCATTCACAGGCCGTAATTGGCTTAAATAATGGAGATTTTCAAAAAACTTTAGGAGATAATGTAACTGTTGAAACATTTAGATTTAATGCAGGACCATCTGCAATCGAATCGTTATTAGCAGATAGAATTGATGCTACTTATATTGGCCCTAACCCTGCTGTTAATGGATATCTCCTTACAGGCGGCGAAGATCTTAGGGTAATTTCTGGTGCATCTAGCGGTGGCGCATCATTTATTGTTAGAAATGATTCAGGGATAGAAACAGTCAATGACTTAGGTGGAAAGAAATTTGCATCCCCTCAGTTAGGTAACACACAAGATGTGGCTTTGCGAAAATATTTGATTGATAATGGTTTTAACACTGTTGAAAATGGTGGAAACGTAACGGTGTTACCTATTGCAAATGCGGATATATTAACAGTATTTTTGAAAAAAGAAATAGACGGAGCGTGGGTTCCTGAACCTTGGGCTACAAGACTAGTACAAGAAGCAGACGGTAAAGTATTCCTTGATGAGAGAAGTTTGTGGCCTGATGGTAAATTCGTAACAGGCAATTTAATAGTCAGAACAGATTATCTTAGAGACAATCCTGAAATTATAAAGAAACTTCTTGAAGCCCATGTCGATGAAACTCTTTGGATCAACAACAATACAGCAGAAGCGGGAAAGGAATTTAATAGTCAGTTGAAGAAAATTACTGGTCAAGAGATTTCAGAAAACGTACTAAATAAGGCCTACAGCAATTTAGAAATCACGTACGATCCATTGAAGTTAACTCTCTTTAAGAGTGCAAATGACGCCTATGATCTAGGATTTATAGAGAAGGGAAAAGATCGACCGAATCTTTCAGGCATATTTGATACAACCTTACTAAACGAGGTACTCGCTGAAAAGGGCCTAAAGTCAATCGATAATACTGGAGCAATAAGCAATGTCACTAACGGCACGTCAAGTGGTGAGGCAATAGCAGATATAGTAGCATAGTATTATCCACCCATCCATACTTGGAGGTCCTAACTCTTATTTTTATTACTTTAATAAATATGACTTCAAACTGATCAAGATAAAATAGCTTTCACGTTCGTTCTTATTTGATATGACGTTATTTAGACCTACGACCTTAACATTTGCAAAATGTAGAACATTTCATTGCACTTTGAGACGTTGAGTTAAAACATGGACGACTTACCGATCGTTTAACGTACTTGATTAGTTGCGAGAGTTTAGACATCTAAACGGAAAATTTAAATAATTAAGGGAAAATATGGCTAAATTCTAGTTATTACCTTCTAAATATTTGTAATCTAGGGTTCCGTTGAATCAATCGTTCTTAGCACTAAAGATTCCCATGATTTGAGAAAAATGCATTATCAACTAATATTATTTATTGAAACCGCTTTGATTTTTTTTTCCCAAGTCGTCAGGTTTCGTCGAATTGCTGCTAACGAGATTCGAAGATTCGGATGGTGTTTTAGGAACATCAGCGGTACTGCTCTTTTCATCTCCACTGTTAGGCGTGTCGGTGGAGGTAGGGGTGGTGCTTTTTTCATCCCCACTGTTTATATCCTCAATGGTTTGTTCAAAATTTCTACTTAAAGAGCTAAATACACCTTCATCGTTTTGATCTGTTACCTCATATGACATTCCAGGAAATTCGTCCATGAACGGAATAATTGAAAAAATAAAAATGGTATAAAGACAAAATAGTACAGCTAACGATACGTTCTTGATTTTTGCTTGTACCACGTC
>JACDCB010000127.1 GCA_013694585.1 Candidatus Nitrosopumilus sp.
TTTACAAACTACTTTAATAGCATTGCTCTATTTCATTTTTACTTTTGCCGGATCTGATCCCTCATTAGCGGTCAATTTTGGATTTGCTCAAAACCTTGATTCTAATATAATCCAGATTCTTAGCACTTCAACTTTCGTAGATGATTTGGGGAATTTTCACGTTATAGGTGAAGTAAACAACACCTCATTTGATCCCCAAACAAATATTATAATTACAACAATTCTATCCAATACAACAAACAATATTATAGTTGGCAACCACTCTGCATTCTCATCAATAGGAACTCTTAGACCTGGTGAATCGTCCCCATTTGATATATTAATACAGGATCCTCAAATCTTAGGAAAGTTTAACTTTATTGAATTCTCCACTAGTTCCCAAGGTGGAATAGAAAAACCTGCAAACCTATTTATCAATGGCAGCAGTTCCTTTTTGGATAAAGCTGGAAATCCACATATTACAGGTAATATTATAAATCAAGGTTCATCTCCAGAGTCATTTTTGAACCTAGTTGGCACATTTTATGATAATTCAAGTCAAGGGGTTGTCGGAACTCAAAGTTTTGGTCTAAACGTAGGTAACTTATCTCAAAATCAGATGGCTCCATTTGATATTGCAATACTGGATAACAAAACAAAATCGCAAGGCGCATTCTACTCCCTAAATATTGAATCTGATCAAAGTTCTATGAGTTTACCTTTTAATTCAAAGTCATCATTTGTTTCAGCTGGAGGGTTTTCTAGTGGTATAGATGTTTCGACTACTAATCCACCTTTAAGTAGTGGCATGGGATTTTCAAATAACGATATCAGCAACAATGATTCAAGCAATCCTGGGAATGATTCCGACAATGATAATCAAAATAATGATGATAATGATGATAATCAGCGTGGAGAAAAGAAAACAGATGATAGTGGGAATCCATATTATAATGACGAAAACTGTAGTGAGGAATCCGGCTCTTCTGGAGGAAACTCTTCTGAATGCCAGGATGCAGAAAATGAAGAACAGAGTGAGCAGGAAGACGAAGATTCTTCAGAAAAGGATCAAGGTCCTCCATCCAACTCCGATTCTACAGGAGGTAACAATGGAGAAGGAGAAGGCACTGGTAGCGAAAGCGATGGCGGTGAAAACACAGATAGCAATGAAGAGAATGACAATGCTGATGATAGTAATAACAACTAAATAATTGCCTTCAAATTACAACAACACCGCAACATCGTATTTCATTAATTTTTAGTACATAGATGATGATGGGCAACTTTCATTAGTAATCTGAAATTACATCCACATTGAACTAATTGCTGTTATAAATTTGAATATGAATTCCATATATCTTGTTGCTATTAGTCTTTTATTCTGAAGTAGATTTCCAATCCTTTTTTTTACAATCTTTCAGTGGCTGGTATCTAAAAGGATCTTTATAATTACAAACAGGCAACTATACTTTTTTTCCCTTGTAAACTTATAACTAATAATTTTATAGAAGCTTTATGAGTCAAGTGAAAAAAGTCCCTGACGGATATCATTCTATAACTCCATATTTGATAGTAAATAATGGATCAAGCGATTGAGTATTATAAAAAAATATTTGGAGCAAAAGAACACGGACGGATGATGACTCCAGACGGGAAGAGGATAGCTCATGCAGAAATTGAGATTGGTAATTCTAGATTAATGTTGGCAGGTGAATTTCCGGAAATGAATTCTCTTTCGCCGAAAACCATGGGTGGAAGTCCTGTAGGATTATTTCTGTATGTAGACGACGTTGATAAAATCGTTAGTCAAGCAGTTGCCGAGGGGGCAAAGGTGTTGATGGAAGTTGAAGATCAATTCTGGGGAGATAGATATGGTAGTATAGAAGATCCATTTGGCCACAGATGGTCAATATCTACTCATATCAAGGATCTCACTGAAGAGGAACTGAAAAAAGCAGCAGAAAAAGCCTTCGCAAAAATGCCTGAAAATAAACCAAACTAATTTTTTTCTCTTGTACAATTATGACAACGTTATCTTGGATTATATTGAGTTCTAGAAGGAAATTGGTTCACAATGCATTTGCTGGTAATATATTGTCTCTTAACAGATAACTAAAAATGATATTTAGAAATTCGTTATCCTAGAACCTAGTAAAAAAACTTGTTATAGCTTATTTCTGATCTAATATTCACTATGTTTACAATTCTTCCCATCTTGAAAAAGTTATGAATGAGTTTGAAACTGATTTGAGATTTACATCTATTTTAACACTCGTTGCAATAGAATATTACTAATCTAGTGGGATTTATGGTGGTTCTAAAGGTGCAATCTATTGTTAAGAAATGAAATGAATTATCTGATTACTTTCTTCCTATTCATATAATATGAATATTTAGTACATACATTTTCAACTTCTCTTATTTAGCATTATTTTTATTATTCGGATGTTAAAATATGTTTGATGAATAGGATCCGAGAGCAAAAAAATACTTCCCAACAACCAATGAATAAAGAGAATCAATCCGATCAAGACCTCCTTTTCAAGTACTTCCTCAAATGTGGTAGTTGTTCTTGGAGCGCCTCCTTTTATGAACCCTCTGGAAATATTCATCTCGATATTATTAGATTACGCTGCCCGACATGTTTTAAAAAGGAAGTAAGATGGAAAAAAGTTCCATTTTGAATATTTTATGGATGGATTTTTGCATACCGGTTAAAGAAATTACAACCAATACTACTTTCAAGGCCTATTATACAATCTTTGAATAAGGAGAAAAATCATATTTCAGAAAGTTCAATTAGATGAGAAATATTGTTATACAGCCAATGTTGTGATAGCAATACTTAACACTGGGCAAGTACAATGTACACGATGAACTCAAAGGGAAGAAAGGGGGATAGAAATTCCATGGTTACGTGTAATTTATGCCATGGCGGATTAAGTATATGGACAGACGCAGACTTAAAAATGCATGATAAAATATGGCATCAGAAAGACTCTATTAGTTATTTTATTAGGCATAAAAAAGCCAATTAACCTAACCGAATGATTCTTTTTTTACAGTCAAAAGGAACTTTATTATAAAATTATCAAATTTTAAAATTCTTGGGAGTGATATTCCAATCATATTGAATGACTACAAATTTATTAGAACTCCAAAAATCTAACGAATCTACAGGATATTACATTTGAATTTTGTCAATTTTTGTTGCAGAAATATATTGCATGCATAGGTAATATTGTCATTATTATTCTTGGTTTTGAAATATGCTATCACCCAATTCAAATTCAGGTAACAAAGACCATGGATTTCTGGCTAAAAGTGATCATAAAAGCTGCGAAGTAATAAAGGCATCAATAGGTGTCTCGTAACCCTTCACGTTTTTGTATTTTAATAATCAATATCCCTATTGACTCTTTTATTAGAATACTTATCACATGAATGTAGCCTTTATTACTCTACATTGGTAGGTATTCGTTCAATTGGAAGACTAGTCCTCTTCCTTCTAGTGGTAGGGATATAAAAGAAGACTCATCGGTTATTTATATATTGCCAATAATCTCCAATTTGATACGCTAAATGTCAAATAACAATAACAATATTGTGGCTATTCGATTTACTGAGAAATCCAAATAAGAAAGGATGAAGGATTTTGATGCATATTCAATTCACTTGAACTATTTTTGACAAGGATGAGTTATGCATGAATTGAGGATCAGCTCGATTACCGTAAATAGGTAACTTACCAAAATGATTATCTACACTTTCTGGATCGATATTTATGGTTATTACACTGTCATTTGATTTTTGTATTGAGGTAGGAATATCGGTTGCGGGACCAGCTTGCAAACTAACCGTGGATGTCCCATTATAAAGGGTAGATTTATTGTCTGGATGAGACACACTTGAGATAACAAAATCTATTATGGTATGAGTATGTCTTGCTGTGCCGTCAGGTCTTATCATTTCAATAGCCGCATTAAATACATCTGAGGATTGATTATTCTGAACATTTGTATCATTTACTATATTTGACCTCCAGTTTCCAACCATTACCCAATCGACGGCACCGGATTCATTTCTGAAAGTCCTGCAAAGTTTTTTATTTTTAAATATTTTTTACCAATTTTTTTATGATTTCTATCAGGTTAAAGATGTTATTACGAATCTTGTAATGGTTTAGAAATAACCTTTACTTCTTTTTCATAATAAATTCACATAGAGTTATTTGAATCCATGAGATTAAAGGGCCAGATGGGTTTAGAAATAGCTGAAGTATGAATCTGAATTTCTTGTGAATTGGTTATCAAAGATTACTAAGGTCGACTTAATTACCAAATTATTTAGTCGATGAATCAAAATCATCTCCATTGATCATCTAAATATGTCTCCTATCTGATCATTATTCCCACTTCTTTAACAATGATGTAAAATAACGGTAGTAGATAATTGGTAACGCAAATTCAATTTGAGTAAAAACCGAACCAAAAATCTACTCTGAGGTAGCGAGAGTATTAGGATACTGTTCAAGACTTACAACAACATTGATTATATGTCTGTCATCTATCATCACTGTTTATCACTATTATTTCCATAGCTTTTGCGTGAGTTGAGTCGCCTCATTAATATAAAAATTCATCATAAGAAAAGTTTTTAGTCACCAATAATACAATTTACAACATTAGGTGTAAATACAGTTTAATAAATACAATCTTTTTAGTTCAATTGCAATTGTTTCATTCATCCTGTTATTATCATTTTTGAGCAAGGATTTTTTTTATAATGTAGCTATGGCATTATCACCTTCTTTTGAGCTTCAAGAATTAATAAATGAAAATCGTAATTGGGTTCAAACCTATGGCAACAGTAATGCATATTTAAAATCAAGTTATACCGACATACTAGCAGTTAATTATATTAGCGACGGATAGACTTTAAACACTACGATTTGGCTATATTCTGGTTTTGGCAATTATTCCTCTGCTTTTAATTCTACTGATAATCAATCCCCTAGAAAATTAAGCTATGGAATGCTTATTGATGCAGACGCCAACACAAAAACAGGATACAATGGTGCAGATTATGATTTTTATATAGAATCAGTGGCTGGAAAATTGAGTGGATATCTTTACCAATTATCCTCGACCGGCGGCTATATGTTAATAGGATCTAAAATGAACTTTACTCAATCCCATACCGAATCATCTGTAGGTCCTGGCTATGTTAGGTTAAACTTAGATCTGAGTTCTATAAATTCACCTAGTGAATACAATTTATTATTCTATTCAGCAGAGTCACTCAAATCCGATGAAGTTAGACAATTAACTAACTGGGTGACCATCCCGCCGCCTAGCCTACAAATATCCACTTCACCAAGTGATATAACTATTAGGCAAGGTGAAGGACAGTTAATTCCAGCTCGGATAAAATCCACTTCTGGTTTTTCTAATGATGTTATTAATATAACTCTAGGTGGTACTAACAGTTTCAACAACAAAAATAACGATTACGATATTGGATCAGGTTTTAACTCGAGTGAACTACATGTAAACATCCAAAGAAACCAACCGCCTTTGATCGAGATAGCTGTTCCTCAACAAACCCCTGTTGGCATTTACACGATACCTTTGATTGTAACGATAAGGGAGCCATCAATGGCCACAACAACAAAACCAACATTTACCGCTCCACAAGGTGGGACGGTAGATCCTAAGTTTGAATTATCGAAAAAGTATCCAACAGTAGGTTATTTAACAAAGCCAGTAAACTTGACAGTAACAGTAATTCCACCCAAGGGTATCGATGATCAATTTAAAGACTTTTGGGGGACATATGGACAGTTCATAGGTATTTTTGCAGGTGCGTTTGTAGGTGCATTTGCTAAACAAATGTTTGACAAAGCAAAGAGAAAGAAAGAAAATGAATGAATTATTAAAATGGATAGGGACTTAGAGAACGTTGTCTTTGAAAACCAAAAGATTTCTGGTTTAGTAACCGCAACTGGGTGATGTATATTTATTCTAGTTTCTTTGCGTAGTCTCCCATCCCAGTATAGTCAATTGAAACACATGGTTCATCTCCCACTACCCATGCATCATGTCCTGGTGGTATTACCGCTGTATCTCCGGGTCCCCCTTCAATTTCAGTCCCATCATCCATTCTTACTTTCATCCTTCCAGAGATTATAACTGAAGTATGCGGAGCCTGACAACTATCTGTATGCACTAGTGGTTTTACACACTTTCCCCAACTCCAACCGGGTTCGAATGTTGCTCTACCAATTATAACATTGCCCAGGTTTACAATCTCAACCTTTCCTTTTTCAAAGGTTCTTACTTCATCAGGAGAGTCAAAACTTTTTGTCAATATTTTTGCTGTTGATGACATTTTATTATCAAAAGATATAGTGATAATTTGATTATAAGCATGTTCCATATTTATTCCAGATCCTTAAATTTATCCCAATTATTTCACTTTTATTGTTAGAATTTGAGTTCAGCACTGCCAAAAAGAACTGAAAATGCCTTACACCATATCAAGACCGTATTATATTTTGATAAATCGGTATCAGGAGGTATATTGTAATTTTGATTTCCGTTATTAGCTTTCAATTTCCCAAGATTAACAAACTCGGAATTGCCTTTATCTGTTGATAAGTAAACATACAGGTCAGGTCCATTTGTGACCTTTAGATTTTCTAATCTTAATATGCTGTCGTTATTAGATAAGGGAATTACCTTCGCTAGGCCTTCTGCATTATGAATGCCATCATTAACCCCTACAAATGTTGCTGTTCCTGAGGATTGATTTGATTCGGCAGATATGTTGATATTCATGTCTTCGTCTAATCTACTATTGTTCCCCGATTCTGCAAACTGAACCAACATTTGGTTTTTTTGTTCATTGGTCATATTTCTCGCAGTTTTTACTCTTTCATCTTCGTTCATCTTACTGAACTCCTCAAACGCGACTGAAGAGTTGATATTCAGGGGAAGAGGTTCATTTATTTCTGTTGATATGAATAATGGTGAAACTAAATAGACTGTTACTAGGATGATTAATACGCCTATGGCTGAGTAAATGATTTTCTTTATACTGTCTTTGTTCAAACATTTATTAATATTTAAAGTTCCAATTAAAGATTTCATTGCATAAAGTTCCATTATATTAATCCATTAAATGTGGATAGGAGGCGAATTAAATAGATATTTCAGTCTAGAAATGTTCATATCATGATGGAACTGTTGATTTGGTGTTCTTTGTGAAACAGGGTACATAAAAGCATCAATATTATGTTAGATAATGCCCACATATAATTTCAAAATAAATTAGCAGGAGTGTTTGTCTAATTCCAAATATATGGAATATTTATTATAGCTGACTGATAGCTCTATTACTATTTCCACATCCTTGCCTTTGCTTTATTAAAAATCCCTATTTTATAATGTATTAATGATATAGGACTTTTGATGTATATTTTTAACCAATATACTATCTACTACCTGAACATCATTTGGTATTACCATGAACTTGATTTAGGTGTTTATCGAGTTCTTTCTCATTTTTAGCAACATAACTACACAATGTGCAAGTCCTTTTATCTTTACATCCTTGAAGGTAGTCTGCGAGGTGCATCAATAACATTGTTATTCCCCACATATTCTATAGTATTCATAATACTATTTAATCCTCGTTCTTAAGCTAAATATTTCTACTTTTTCTATTTTATTAAACTCTAAGTTCAAGCAATATTGTCACAGCCGCTTTCCCGTTTGGTTCCAATAGTTAGTAAACTTATAATGAGTCCTGTGAATTCGAACCGATTAAGTGCTTGGGAATTATTATTGTAATCTATCTATAGATTACTTGATTGTAGTATTCATTACCATTTGAGAGCAGTTCAAGAATAACCATAAAATTTATTACCATTATAAGGCATTTTCCAAAAGTTTATTTCCTATTTGATCGATGATTGCAAAATGGATCTCTAAAATTATTTTTTCGAAAAAATAATCGGAACATCGACATTGTCCATATTACTTCTTGTATTGCACTCTAGATAAGCTTTTGAGACTCTTTTTCTATTGTGATTAGAATGTCTTCACTATCTATCATTTCTTCATCTTTTTCTCTATTAATCCAGTCCAATAACTCAAGTCCTTCATCTTCAATCAAGAATACTTTTCTTTGGCCATTATATGTAATAAGTTCATAGTCGATCAGATGAACCATATACTTTTTGAGGTGTTTATATGATAATTGCATTTTGCTCTGAATTTCAGATGAAAGATCATCAATGGCAAGTTCCTTTTTACATATTAATAAGACATTTTCTACTATATCTCCTTGCAATTTAGTAGATTTTATGATATTGCTATTTCTTGTAAAACTCGTTCTTGATCGCATAACTCAATACATACTAGAAATTGAAAATTTTTCTATTTCATTTTCACAAACCGGGCAGCTTTTGTAATAACTCCAAATATTCTCTATTGAATGAGATAATGTTAATAACATCAAGTAACAGCTTCTGCATAGTCAGAAATACTTTTTTTAAAATGGATATACAGGATCAGGACAATGTTTAAGGCTTTCATTATATGCTTTTGATAAGACCTGTTTTTTTACATTTACTTTTACATTTATTTGTAGCAAAATATGATCACCGAAAATAAATAACAATAAGATGTATTAAAATAAATGTACGAGTGAAGAGACTGTTTATAATATATTCATAAAATCATAATTAATTTACATTACTTATTCATTCATAATGAATTAGTATGTTTTGAAATGTATGCTTAGAAATGGGGTTCTAATCCCAAAGAAGGTTCATAAGATAACAAAGGTGATGGCTATACCGATGAAAAAAGTAAGTGAAAACCATGTGAATTTTGCTGACAATGGTTCTAACAATGGAGGCAAGGTAGAAAATGACCCGTGCTAGTCAAATACTATAAGAAAACGGAGTTAATCTCATGTTAATTTTATAAACGATAATGACTATTTCTATTTGGTTTAAGATGGTAGACACTGAAGATGTGACACTTGTGGGACATCATATAATCTTGCGTTCTCCCAGATCTGATGATTTAGAGGGATTATGTGATGCCGCCAATGATGGGGAAATTTGGAAAAATCCATTTGCAGTTTTTCCTAGTGTAAGTAAAATGTCTGTCTATTTACAGAATCTAATAAAACATGACCATACGTTATTGCCATTCATAATAGTAGAAAAGAAATCAAACAGAATTATTGGGACGACCAGATTTCTTCATATGGATCATGAAAATCGTAGGGTTGAAATAGGTCATACGTGGATTGCAGAATCCTTTCGTGGAACGGCCGTTAATACTGAAGCAAAGTTTTTGATGCTACAATATGCATTTGAGAAACTACGCTGTATAGCAGTAGAGATAAGGGCAGATGTTCTTAACAAAGTATCAAGAAAAGCAATCGAGAGACTGGGAGCAAAACAAGACGGAATTTTACGGAAGCATGAAATAATGAAGACTGGGAGAATCAAAAATACAGTATGTTATAGCATTATTAGTGAGGAATGGCCCGACGTAAGAGAAAATCTTGTGGCTAAATTAAATGGTTATAAAAATAGACTTTTTCAACTATTTCTCTATTTAATGATCTTTCCAATCATCATTTAACGCGCCTCTTCGTCTGTCCTTATTTTGTTTACCCATTTAGATTCTCAAAATAACCAGACCATCAAATCTATTAATCACCTAGAAATATTCAATGGGTCCGGTGGGCTTTAGTACAATACCAGTCCCTTTAGGCTGATTCTGCTTATACTGTTTTTACTGGATCCTCAATATTGATGATACTGTCCATTAACAACGTAACATATGCTTATGTATTGGCCTTGATATTTGGTGCGTATGCAGGTATTTCAGAAACTGTCCAGAGCAATAATTCCAAAGTATGTATCAACAGAATTAAGGGGAACGGCTTAGGGGATATATAGTCTCGTTACAGGCGTTTGTTTATTTGGAAGCAATATTACGTTTGGATTTATTTGGGATAATTATGGAATATCTGTGGCTGTAGTGTATGGTTTGATTTTGTCTATTAGTGCAATCACAGGCATGCTTGCTTTTATCAAAAATTATTCAAATAGATATGAAAAAAACTAAACCCTATTATCAAATAAATGTAGGGTCGTTGATGTTTATTATGAGGTCTAAATAACCTACAGAATCAACAGACTATAAAGATAAAAAATAGTTTTGTTATTAACTATATGGCAATTCAGATGAAAGGCCACTTAAGAATGAAAGTGTTTCGCTTAAATCCTTGCTGCCTGTGGTCCATACAATTAATGTTTGTATATCTCCTGTTCCCTGTTGTCCGCCTCTCAAATCTGTAAAGTCATAAGTATTGTCGACTGTAATGCCTGCACTAGATATTTGATTTATGTAATTATCGATATCTTGTGTGGGAACCATCAAAATTCCAACTGTGTCAATACTGCCTGAACTTGAATTTGAGGCAGACGAACTAGTTGGTGTTACTGGTGATTGGATGTTACCTGCAGAGACTGCGCCAGTCATTGTTACACCAGGGTCACCTTCTGCTTCGTAGTTAAAAACACCTGGATTACTAAAGGTAAATGGATTAGAGGTTTGACTATCAACGATTTCTCCAGTACTAAACAGAGAAGTGCTTCCATCCGTGCCTTTAACATCTATAGTGCGTTCATGACCTGCGTCACCATTAAACCAAAGAACGGTAGTTCCAGTGTTAACTACTGCATTTTCTGGGACAAAATGTTGGTCCAAAAATCTAGCTTCGTTGTCTTCGCCAGCAGCATGATGACCTTCATTAGGGATAAGTATGACAAGAGTTTGTATATTGTTACCTAAAGTCATTGTCTTTGTGTTAAATGTATTTTCTGCACTAATATTTGGTTGTAAGTCGACATTACCAGTACCATTATTAGATAAATCTGCTTGTGCAAATACATCCTGGGAGGAAACATAAGAAATAGGGCCTAATAATGCTAACATGCCCGCAATAGCTAAAAGTAGATGAATACTTGATACTTGATTTTTATTATTCATTAATGAAAAGAGGTACTTTTAGTTACATAAAACATACTATTATTCTAGAAAGCAAGAATCGTATAATAGTTTATTAATGAATAGGGTAACGAGGTAAAAATATATTACCTTTAGGGTGTTGACTGTTGTAAATATTTAGTTAGATTTATTAGTGAATTAGGGCATCCTAACTCAAAACGTTAATGCATCCAGCTAAATCCTCTCACTATTATTTTACTAGTTTTTCACTCCCTTTGTTAACTATTATATTCCTTTTAATTTCAGTTGGTATCGTTTTAGGATTTAACGATAACAACAACAGCAACTACTACTCCTCTGTATTTGGGATAGATGTTACTAAAAAAATGATTTGGAAATTAATCTAAGGGAGAATCTAACTGACAAAATTGATGCTAGATAGCCTCTATCAGAAATTTCTTTATTTGTGAATAAGACCATTACACCCAAACTCTTAGTAGCCGAATCATTATTACAGGACCATCCTTCAACAATGATACAGCCATCAGATAGTAATTCTATAAATGAATTTAATAACAAATCTAGTTTTTCTAGCTCTATTCCCAATATAGATTCTTTACGACAAGGATTTGGGGTATATACAGGAGAAAGAAAAGTAATGGGAGATGTTGCTGATTCGCAAAAACAACTAGTTCGAAATAATATAGATGAAATACGACTAGGCTTCAATAAAATATTGTCTCTCTACAAAGAACAAAAGTATGACGAATCAATAAGTGAGGCCCGTGCAGTTTACCTAAATAGCTATGAAAATATTGAGATTCCACTTAGACCAATAAATCCCGATTTTACCC
>JACDCB010000136.1 GCA_013694585.1 Candidatus Nitrosopumilus sp.
TGAGTGAATAGTTCGATGATTGTACTAAAAATTACATAAATACGAGTATTTTTAATATAAAATAATGACTAACAAATCAACTAGTACAAAAGTATCACTTTTTGTAGTTTTTGTACTCGTATCAGCAATATTTTCTGTTAATGGAAATGTATACGCGCAACAAAATGTAACCTTGTCTGAGGCTTTGAATGTAACAGATGCAGCAGAGCAAAATTTCACTAATGAAACCGATAGTGTGCCAGTTGAAGAAGAATTATTACCAACAACAACCGAAGGATTGGTTAGTGGCGATGGATTCGTTACTGATAACGTCACTAGCGCAACACCTAGAGATGAAATTACTGAAGAAACAGGTGATCATGAAGAAAATACAACAGCTGTAAATACAGTGACTAGAGATTCTCAAACTGTATTATTAGAAGGTGAAAGCTTACCTGAAGGCGATTTTATTCATCTGTATGACTCTACACCATATAAAATTATGAGTGGTCATATTGCAGCAAAACTACCGTGTAACGATGCTAATTCTACGGACGTAAATGTTCTAATTGGTCAAGCCCCTAATTTACAGCCAGCTGAATTAGAATTTGTAGGTCCATTGTCTACACCTGGAGAACTCTGTCTTTATCATGTAGATATTGCATCAGATGAAACAACTCCTATTACTGATATAGCAATTCAAAATAACTCTACAGAGGATATTGACTTTCCAGCAACATCCACTATAGTCTTAGGGGTTAATGAAATCGCTTCAATAAGCGGCGAACATAACGAATAAGATTAAATCAATCTTTTCATCTTTTTTTGATTGATTTTTTTGGTTTTCAAACAGTTAATTTCCAAAGCTTATTTTTTTTCTGGATTATTATTTACAATCTAAAAGTAAAAGGTCGCATCTAATTTACCAATAGTTCTTTAAGGCTTTGCTGATTCTATCAAAATTTTACAGTAGACGAGAAAATTCAGTGACTATGAAATGATTTGATATCGAATAAAGATTATTAAAAAAAATTATAAAAGTTGATTCAAACACCCACACAAAATGTTATCCACCGAGTGCGTGCATCTGTCCTTTTTTGTCTTCTTAGTTCGAGTCTCTGTTATGATTATTCCTTCGGCCAAGGGGTCTAGTAATACCACTTAGTCTTCTAGATGGATAACTGCTGTTACTATTGTCATAATTATTCCTAGATGGATACCTGCTGCTGCTGTTACTATTGTCATAATTATTCCTTGACCTTTGTTCTGCTGGAACCTTGCTTCGACTATACCCGCTTTGACCATACCCTCTTCTGCCATAATTCGATCTGAAACGATTAGGCCTAGGTGCACTATTGAATTTGAAATCTACTTCTATTCCATATTCTGTGTTTAAATTCTTTAGTGAGTTTGCTGCGATATTTTGTATTTTTCTAAGGGTAAACATATCGTGTTGAGAAACAAAAGAAAGTGCTGTACCATTTGCTCCTGCTCTTGCTGTTCTCCCTATTCTATGGAAATATGTCTCTACATCATCAGGTATGTCGTAGTTGATAATATGACTGACAGTAGTAATATCTAGTCCTCTTGATGCGACGTCTGTGGCGATAAGAATGTTGAATTTCTTATTTCTAAATCTTGAAAGGGTACTCTCCCTTTGTCTCTGATTTAAATCTCCATGGATACTATCTACAAAAAAGTCGTCGTTTCTTAATTTATACGCCAAATCTCTAGCCCTTTGCTTTGTTGCCGTAAAGACAATAATATGACTTGCGCCATTGTTAGAAATAGGCTTCAAAGTGCTAACTAATTGTTGGAATTTGTCCTTTTCGTAAAGCATCAAGTATGATTGATTTATGTTTGCCTGTGAGATTGTCTTTTCAATGTTAATATGTTTCGGATTCTTCATTTGTTCTTTTGCCAGTTGCATAATAGAGTCAGGCATCGTTGCAGAGAAGAGGCCAATTTGCTTTTTACTATCGATATGAGATAGGATTTCTTTGATATCATCAATAAAACCCATATCTAACATTCTATCTGCTTCATCAAGGATAAGGAAATTAACCTTACTTAACGTAATAGTTCTTTGATTCATATGATCCAAGAGTCTTCCTGGGGTTGCAACTACGATATTTACACCTTTATTGAGTATTTTCCTCTGCATTTGGAAATTCTGCCCGCCATAGATTGCAACGGACCTTAGGTTGCTATATTTTACAAGTTCATTTATCGTGCTTGTAATTTGTATAGCCAACTCTCTAGTAGGAACCAAAATCAGTCCTTGTAGAAAATTTTTCGGATTTAACTTACTCAACATAGGTAGTACGAATGCGGCTGTTTTACCAGTTCCTGTATTCGATCTACCAATAACATCTTCTCCTTTTAAAATAAGTGGAATTATTGATTCTTGAATAGGAAATGGTTGTTCGATTCCAGTTTCTTTCAATGCTTTAACTATAGATTTTTCAATACCAAGTTCTTCAAAACTAACCAATTAATATATTCAGCTCAGGATTTCTATATGTGACTGTACTATATAAAAAGCAATGCATTATAATGTTCTAAATTATGGGTTATTTGATCATTATTTGATCTGAAAGCAACGATTTTATTTAAAAAAAACTATACTAATCAAAAGTTTTGAATAGTTTTAATTTTGTTTTACTAGGGGATGCAACAATTGCAAATGAGTTGGGAAAAAAGGGGACTTCAAGTGATATCACCATATATGATAGAAAAACTAATGATAAAATCATTTCTTATTGTTTCCCTAATACTTATCCTGAAAAACTTCAGCCTCTTCTACAGTCTATCGCCATGTCTAACTATGCAATCATCAATATCTCCAAACTCGATTCTTTTCTTGGTGAACAGCTAATAGCAGTTGATATTTTTGGCATAAAGAATGGTTTTATTTTATACGGTTATGAGATCGACGTTGAAAAAGTAAGAAATATCATAAAGAATACTGGCTTATCATCATTTCAAATATTGGATAGTTTAGAACAACTGAAAAACAGTATAGCTGAAATGGAATCAAAAACAGAAACAGAAACAGGAATGGATCTAAAAGATAAAGGAGATGAGAGTCTCCAACCCTCTGAAGCCTGTATTGTAGTAGATCATGTCTTTGACGTTAAGGGAGTAGGTACAGTAGTTCTGGGAACCGTGAAACAGGGGGAAATTAAAACTTATGATGAGTTAGTTTTAAGCCCATCCAATAAAACCGTGGTTATCAAATCCATTCAAATGCATGATGACCCAGTTAATACTTCGAAAAAAAATTCTCGTGTAGGCCTGGCGATTAAGGGTGCATCTGCTAAGGATATATCAAGAGGAGATGTTATTACATCTCCAGGGTTCGCTAAAATAGCAGCTGCTGATTTTCAATTAAAGTTTATCAAGAATCCATATTTTAAGGAAGAAATATCTGAAACACAGAATTATATGATGAGTGTAGGGCTTCAGATCCGGACAGTGAAAATAAAGGAAATGCCAGATTCAATTTTATTAATTTCATTCGAAAAACCACTGGCATTTGTAAAGAATGATTTGTGTATTTTATTTAAACCGGATTCAAAGAGTATGCGGATAATGGGCCATGGAATCATGGAGTGAATTATCGTTATCACTTGTCTGTCCAAATAAATTGAATCATATCTCGCATGATTATTTGGTTACGCTTTAATAATCCGCTTGTCTACACATAAACATCCCCTCTTATGTCTATGCGAAGTTTTTTCCCTCTAGATTATATCCGTCCTAACCAGGATAAAGTACTTGATGAACTTGATCAAGCACTCAAATCCGATTACAAATTCATATTTTTAGAAGCGCCAACGGGATTTGGAAAGAGTGCGGTAGCTGTAACGCTTGCACGATTTCTAGCGAGCTCTCATATCTGCACATCAACAAAGGATCTTCAAACCCAGTACAATAGAGATTTTCCATACCTTTCTGAAGTTAAAGGTCGAAATAATTTTCCTTGCATTGTTAAAGAGGATATGGGCATAAGAGAAAGTTGTGAATATGGACCTTGCATGAAGGACGATGATTTTGATTGCATCTATAAGACTAGAATGAGTGATTACGATGTACAGTCTGAAGGAACCATTTATGAAAACGTGGACATAAACAAATACGCGTTAAAAAAATATTATGACAAAGCAAAAGAACATTCCCAGCTTGTTAGAATCGATTGGAAGCCTTGTCATTATTATCATCAAAAATGGATTTCTATAAAATCTAGCCATACTATCTATAATTACAAATATTTTCTATCTGATCTCTTTTATTCATCTGGTGTAAACAAAAGAAAGCTCTTGATCCTAGATGAAGCTCACACGCTCGAATCTGAAGTATCTTCGTTCAAAAATATCATATTCAGTAAAGAATCATTAGTTAGGTTCTTTCCAAAAATAAATTTACCTGATAATAAACAAACCGATGTCGAAACCTGGATAGATTTTTGTACCGGATTAAAAGAGCAATTTACTGGTTACGTGGAGAAATCCGCAAATATTTTGGGATCAGGTGGCAACAGCCAGGATATTCATGTTAGCGAGAAGAATCTTATCGATGCCATAAATTATGAAAAAAATTTGTTGACATTTTTAGAGGATTTACGTATTAACAAGGAAAACTGGCTAGTTACGAACGTTACTAAAAATGATATGGACAATAAACTTTCAAGAATTAAATTAGAACCACTAGTAGTATCAAGTTATTTTACAGATATTTTTGATAAAGGTTCTGTTTCATTGTTGATGAGCGCTACTATTTTGAGTAAAGAAAATCTGTGTAAGGCCGTGGGATTAAAGAATGAAGATGTAAAGTTTATAAGAATTGAAAATTCAGATTTCCCAATTAAAAATAGACCTATCTATCTGATGAATGTCGCCTGGCTAAATGCAAGAACCATGAGCGAGTCTTTACCAAATATAGTCAAAGTGCTTGATAATCTTCTTTCTGTACATAAGAATGACAAGGGCATAATTCATACAACGTCGTATTCCCAGGTTCAGTTTATCAAGAATAACTTGTCCAAGGAAAATTTATCAAGGCTCATTGAAACCAACCCAAAGTTTGACAGAAATGAAATGATACTAAAACATACTCAAAGTACAAAACCCACAGTTCTTATATCTCCATCTATGTTCTTAGGGGTGGACCTTAAGGACGATCTTTCTAGATTCCAAGTAATAGTAAAAGTTCCATATCCTGATTTAACTGATAAGAAAGTCTCGGTACTAAAACAGCGTAATCCAAAGTGGTATGAATGGAATACAATACTTCGACTTATACAAGCATATGGGAGAAGTGTTAGAAATGCTGATGATTACGCAAATACCTATATTCTTGACAGCAGTGTTTCGTTTTTATTAAAAAACGGAAAAGAGATGATTCCTAAATGGTTTTCGGAAGCTATTATTACAAGATAACTATATACCAAGTTTTATAGTGATTAATTGTACAAATGTTCTTATCATTTTGAGTCTTCTTGCGGAGATGCTTTCGTAGTTGACAAATGAAGTTAATCGTGATTTTTCTTTAAAACCTACTGTAAGAATAGGTTCTTATTTTTTTAAGTGGTCTGATAACGACTATGGTATTTGTCCAAGTGAATCAAGCGTTTTTAAAAATTTCATACGAAAAATGATTCCACTCTTAGAACATTATATGAATATATTGAACTTTGAGGACAAAAATAATTCACAAAAAAATCTGCTTGGAGATAAAAAGCACCATATTTGTATTGCTGAAAAATACAGTATGAATGTCTCTTTTATAATGTTTATAGATAGTGCGGGATCAACTGTATTTTACCGCGAAGAGAAATTCCATGTTGGATCCAAAGAATTTGAGAATCTCGAGGAGGAGGATCATAACACGCTAGTTTTCCAAACACGCAATAATAAAATGGCAAATCACAATATTGTTTCGTTAAAATGGTTACTTGGGGAGTTACTATTTGATAGGCTAAAAAACACTAACTAATTTCTTTAATATTATAAGATGATAAATACTATTTTTTGAAATTACAAAAAGAAAAAAAGGGTTTATTGTTGTCCT
>JACDCB010000141.1 GCA_013694585.1 Candidatus Nitrosopumilus sp.
GGCTCCATAAAGAATTCGTATTTCTATCATACATAACGAGATTACTATTGTATAGTTTACCGCTTGTCCCAAACTCAAGAGTCTGTCCATCTGTTAGAGTTCTATTAAATATTTGATTTGTAAAACATAAAGGACAATATGTAACAGCAATCGGAGTTTCTCCCACCATATCATTTACAATTTCATGCCAAACTAGAATCTGTAGTGGATATCCTCTAATATCTCCGTTAATATTAACTCCTAAGATCAAATCCGAATCAGCCATAAAATTATCTGCATCTTTGATAGAAACAAATTGGGGATTATCAATAGAGGGTATGCCATCTGGAGGTGGACCACCGCTTACGATTTGATCTAGAGGAACGATGCTTTTATTAAAAGACTGTACTTCTAGTTTATGATTTTGTGAATTTATAGAAAAATAATTAACATTTGTTGTTAAAACAAATATTATCACTATTCCAATAACTACAATAGGTGTTGTTTTTACCAATAATCTTGTAGATCTATTCATTTATTGTCCACTTCTCCTCTGCAACCTTCTTTTGTGCCTCATTTTTTAAGTATGTCCACTATAAGACATCTCATTGTTGTCTTTATTTTGACCAGATTCATCAATTTTCTTTAATCTTTTTCTTAATTTGTAAGCTGACAATAAAGCAAAGCCAAAGACAATCACAAGACTAAGGTATGATAGCATTTTAGAATACTCTATTAAGATTATTGATGTGGTAGTTCCAAATATCGAAGGTAACATAGATAATACCAAAAGCCAACTACCGCAGCAACCCAAGGGTACAAGCGAAAAGAATGAAAAGAAGGAACTTAATGCAGCAGTCGCGCTTCCTGTTGTATTCCTGTCACTACTTCTGCGAAGTATGCTTTTACCTTTTTTAAAGCCAAGAAATCTTCTTCCTTCTTTGCTATCCTCATTCCTGCTCCTGTTGATTTCACAACCAAGGCTTTTGTTATAACCTGATATAAAAAATTGCAACCCTATTCCAATTCCTAATCCTATTATGATTATTGAATTGGTTTTAAGAGCTGCAAAGGTTGCATTAACTGGAGAAAGATTAGGTGTTGTTAAAATAACAACAAGTAAATAAATGATTATTGTAATACTTCCAATAAAGATACCTTTTTTTAATGATCTTTTTGCATTATAACTTAAATTTTCTAATAGTATTACCTTTTTTAGTTGGAGCATATCAGTGTAAACATGACGAGACTATTTATCGACTTAGTTTAATAGTTAAATTAAATCTTTAATGGTTAAAGGCAATTAACTTATAGTTGTTTAAGGTCCAAAGAACAATGAAATTCAAGGAGAATAAGTTGTATCTAAGAAAAGAGTCTTCTACTGCTATTATTAAAAAGAACTTTCCGATAACCTTGATTGCTTTTTCATTTTTAGCAATAACGGTGTCTATCTTTTCTTTTGCATTTTTTGTTAATAGCGAAAATATATCTACAGATGCATTTGCCCAAAATCTGGACCCGGTAGATAACGCAACAGGTAATTCTTTAGCACTATCTACATTAATAAACCAGGGGTCTCCTTATTATGGAAACCAGACTGCACCAATAACAATCATAGATTTTAGTGATTTTCAATGTCCAATGTGTAAAAGACATGTTGACAATACTGAACAGCAAATTAATTCCACCTATGTTCAAAATGGTGACGTAGCATATGTTTTTAAACATTTACCGAATAGAGGTTTTGATTCCATGCCTGCTGCATTGGCGGCTCAATGTACAAATGATCAGGATAAATTCTGGCAATATCATGAGGTTTTATACAAGAATCAAGGCCAAATAGATTCAGGATGGGCCAATGCAGAAAACTTGAAAAAATTTGCATCACAAATTCCAGGAATTAACATGGAGCAATTTAATTCATGTTTTGAAAGCAAAAAATATGATGACTTGATCAAGTCAGACATATCTTTAGCCAACTCGCTAGGATTTACTGAAACACCATCTTTTATTATAGTTAAAAATGATGGTTCAAACCCTCAAAAAATACAAGGTCCAAAACCATTTCCAATATTTCAATTAGAAATAGAAAAGATCAGCAAAGAGTAGCAAATAACATACATTTTTTTAAACAAGAAAGAACATGAATAATAATAACAATAAATTTTCTTCAGTTAAAGAATTAAAGACTTCACTTCCCACTGCATTAAAGTTAGTTTATCTTTCAAATCCGGTTCTTTACACGGGAATATCCGCAATAGTGTTTTTTACATTTTGGATATTTTTTAATGTGTTTGATCAGCTTTTATTTTTCTCACCGATTATTTATTTTTATATTCCTGAAGATGCACAGATAGGCTTTATAATTACTACTACAAGTGCTGCGCTTTTAGGGATAGTCACATCTATGAATATATATGTAATAAGAACATCTAGTGTAAGATTAAATAAATCATTGCTTACAGGCTCATTACTGGGGATAGTGTCTAGTGCATGTGCGAGTTGCTCTTCAATTGGATTTCTAATAATATCTACATTCGGAGGGGCAGGAATAATAG
>JACDCB010000154.1 GCA_013694585.1 Candidatus Nitrosopumilus sp.
TTACGCCTCTAGATATAAATGAATTCGGAATTGCGAAAATTATGGATAAAGTGAAAGCAAAAAGCAACAAAGGTAAGAAGTATATTTCCATTGATCTTGATTGTTTGGATCCAGCCTTTGCTCCGGGGGTTTCAGTCCCCTCAGCAGGTGGTCTATCAAGTATTGATTTGATAACTCTGATTAAGTTGGCAGTTGGTTCAGGTATCCTCGGTCTTGATATAGTGGAACTCTCACCGGATTTTGACATTAATAACGCAACCTCAATTCTAGCTTCTAGAATCTTGCTTGAATCGATTGCTTCAATTGATCTCGCGCAATTCTAACTCTTATTGTTTCTAAAATTTAATACTAGATATATAATTATTAATAATCTATTTTTCTAACTAATCTAATCTAGAGATCTATGATAACATTTCAGATAAGATAATTTTTATAAAATTATTATGATCATATGGATAGAAAAGTTAACCAAATTATATAAGCAAGTTGTCCATAAAAATTTTAAGAAAGGTAAAAGGCTGCAAACAGCCAAAAGATTGTTGGGCGAAGGTTTAGTAACAAGTGAGGTGAGAAGCATGATAGTCAGAGAAAAATAATTCATCCATTGTTTTTACCAAAGAGAATTGCTTCTTATGGTCAAATCGTTGTGGACAAGACATCCATGATGTGTAAAGAATGGGAAGAGGGCTCCATCATGGATATTCATAAAGAAATGATGAATCTTACTCTAAGAATAATTTGTAAATCTATTATGAATTATGAAATTGATTCCGAAGAGGCATCCAAATTTTCGTCTGCATTAGAAGTTTCAAAGAAATACTTTAAACGCCTTCAACATCCAATAGGACATATTTTGGATCATTTTGAAATTCTACCGGAAGTATCTAAAAGTAGGGAATCAGTAAAAACACTTGATTCCATAGTTTATCAATTAGTTGAAGATAGAAAGAAGACTATCAGTATAGATGATGGTGTAGGATAAAGTAGACAAGTAGATCAGGAGGATGACTTGTTATCCAGACTAATACAAGCACAATTACTATCAACCATTAAATCAAAAGTGGAGCAAAATAATGAATTTGACAAACATCAAACTAATGCAATATCGGACCTTAACCCCATGACAGATCAGCAAATTAGAGACAATGTTATAACCATGCTCATAGCAGGACACGAAACCACATCAATGCAGTTACATGGACATATTATCTCATATCCCAACATCCGGAGGTAGAACAAAAAATGTTTGAAGAAATAGATTCCATACTTTTAAAAAATAGTGATGGAAAGAAAAAGATTTATAGAAATCCAACAATCAAAGATCTTCCCAAATTCAAGTATATTGAAAAAATATTTAGAGAATCAATGCGCATTTATCCACCTGTTTGGAGCATTGGCAGGTTGGTTGAAGAGGATTATTTGATTGATAAATATACAATTCCAAAAGGATCTTCAATCCTAATGAGTCAATATGTCATGCACCATGATAGTCGATATTATGACAATCCGAGCGAATTCAATCCTGACAGATGGACTGATGAGTTTAAAAGACATTTACCAAGATTTAGTTATTTTCCATTTGGAGGAGGACTACGTGGTTGTATAGGGGAATCTTTCGCATGGCAAGAGGGCATACTATTAATCGCTACCGTTTCAAGCTATTGGAAATTAGAGCTTATCCCAAATCAGAAAATTAGAATGGATACCGGAATCACACTTAATCCAAAAAATGGCATAAAGATAAAGTCAAGCATCAGATCGATATGAAATCAGATATCATTAACCATATCTTGCTTAAATACAAAATGACACAATTCATGAATCAAAGAATAAAATGAATTAGTGGTATAGACATGAGATTTAAATCAGTAAGACAAGTTGAAAAATTAAATAAGAGAAAAGTTATCACCCATTCAATTATACAATTTGCGCTTACATTATTTTTACTCTATAGTTCATTTTTCATCATTGGAGTTCCAATCGAGTTTATAGTCCCCTATATGATTGTTTTTGGTGTCGTACTATATCTAGCCAACAAATATTCTGATAAGACATTAAGATTCTATAAAAATAGTAAAGGTATAATTTTTGTTGATCTCGTATGGTTTTCCAACTCTGCTATATATTGGCTACCGTAACGCGTATCGTCATTACTTCTCTTGGCATAATTTTGAGGCTTGGATTACTCGAAAAAATAGGATGGATTCTGAATTGACTTTCTTTTTCTTTGGAGAGGCCATGCCGATATTTATACTGGTTACAATTATTTTTGACTTTTTATTAATTTACGGTAAAGCTGTGTTAGTCGGTATGCACAGAAGAATGTTAATTCATTATAAGTTAATATTGAGTGGCAAAGAAGAAAAGAGGAAACCAAATAGATTTTTTACATCCTCATTAGAATTATTTCGAATTTAACTTTTGTATATTCGGCGATTCAAGTTGATGTCGATATTATTATTAATATCCCATCCAAGAATATTTTTTTTGGATCAACGGACAATCTCGATTTCGAACAACAACTATTTGAATTCTCACTGCTGCCGGATATTTCTAGTATATCAGAATCGATTAAGCAATAATAATGCAACAGTATATGATAATTGACTTAATTATGGAATATATTATGACTTGTTCCTAATATTTCTTAATTTTTTTGTATATAGATAAAACTGATCAGAGTAATCAATTGATTCGAAGCTAAGAAATTTTCTCAGATCGAGAAAAGTCGGTAAAAAAACCTGAATATTATCAGATCGCTTATCATTATGATATCTCTCTAACAAGAGATAAATGACTTTCAAGTATAACGACCTTTTAATACAATTAAAGTAACCAATCTGTATCACAGATTTTTTGTCGAAGCTATCTTGACTAACAATCGTTTTTATCATTACAACTCCTACTATTCTATTATCTTCATTTAAAATAATCAATAATTCATTACCCTTTATGAGTAAAACTAAATTTGAATAATTCATATTGAATTTATAGAATCGCCAGGAATCAAAATATCTATCATCCATAAACTTTGTAGTATTAGGATTAGATAAGTATCTGCGAATCTTGGGGACGTCAGCCAACTGTGGTGTCTTTATAACCAATTTCAATGATGGCATATTTGTAGATGTGGATAATTTCTTGCCAGTAAATCCCAATTTTTCTATATTTACATTATAATAATTGCAGTCGAAGAGTTTCAAAAATCCCAATTTTTCTAGCATTTTTTGCGAGGCAAAATTACCTTGAGAAACTAAAGCACAGCATTCATTTAGGTTATTCTCGATTCCATAATTAATACTATGATTTAAGAGGGCGGTAGCAAAACCATTGTTTCTATATAGCTTACTTATCCTTAATCCTTCAATCCACAATGAATTATTTGAACATTTGAGAATATGGATGATTCCTACGAGATCTGATTTTGAAATTAAAGATGATAAATGAGTTTCACAGACAAATAACAGACCCGATGGCTCACGTATCCAATTATCCCAAGCTCTATCAATATAATCCCCCCATTCAAATGTATTCATGCAAAAATCCAAGACTTTATTTTTGTCAGAGGATCTAGCCCTACGGATATTCATGTCAAGAATGATCAAA
>JACDCB010000062.1 GCA_013694585.1 Candidatus Nitrosopumilus sp.
CTATTGCTTGGTCTATTGGATTTGACCTGATGACAGAAGTAGAGTATGATAAATTAGTTAATGGTACTAAAGCAGAAAACTATTCGATGCTCAGTAACTATGTTGCGCATATGGACACAGGCATTCAACAAGTGGAAATATCCAAGAGTAATCCAATCTCAAATTTACTAATGGTGAATGCAACCAATCTAAAACAGTTATATGAAAACGGAATACTGTTACATAACCAGGGAAAATTTGCAGAAGCATTAGAATGTTATGACAAAGCACTGGCGATAGATCCACAGAATTCAAATGTTTTATCAAATAAAGGTTTGTCTCTTCATAACCAGGGAAAATTTGCAGAAGCATTAGAATGTTATGACAAAGCACTGGCACTCAATTCTCAAGATGAATTCATAATCAAAAGAAGGAATAATACCAGAGAGATAGCGCTTCATTCTAGCAGCAATACGAGATCTGGTCAAGTTATCGGTCAAGTATCAACTTTGAATAACGGCATACAAAAGTCTATTAATTTATACATTCTAGGGACAGCAATAGCTGCAGTGTGTTTGATATCAGGTATTGCTGCTTATCTAATTTTCGGAACAGATAGCGGTCTTGAAGTAGATCCTCTAAGGAACAATTCTCAGCTGACCAGTAATGTATCCATGAATAATATCGATCTGACAAATGAGGGATCAGAATTTCCGAGAAGTACCCTTAATAAAGAATCAATTTCAGACTTCACAAATAATATAGAAAGAGAATTGAATCTCCAAATAACTAGTGAAAACCAGTCTCTTTTGCAAAATGTTAACAAATCAGTGCTGCACTCGCATTCTGGCGATTCACAGAGTAACGAGATGGACTTTGACAGTTCAAATGGAGTGGATCAAAAGGTGGATAATTTTAAAACAGAGCTCGGTAAGGCAATGAATAGTAACTTTAGTTGATTAGGAAAAATTTTTTAAACACACAGATCTTTAGTGATTTCATGATCTCAACATATTAAGTGGGTAATAGTAAGTCTAAGTCTAAGTCTATGTCTATATTTGATATATGAAACCAAGCGTTATATCATCGCCACTCCCTTCTACTGAGGTTTGTCTTAATATGTTGCCAAGGTTCTGACTTAAGTACGAATAGCCGAATTCCTCCAATATATCTAGGTAATCAAGTCCAATTTTAAGAAAGCCAGATGCATTGCTAAAGGAATTGCAATATCCATCAGTAGCCAACAGTATTAACTTCGGCTTTAGTGCGTGAAAGGCAAATATTCCAGTTTTGAATTCTAACCAACTATCATCCATGCAAAGTGATTCGGTATGAATAATAGACTCTATAGATGGTTTGTCATCAGAATCATTATTCTTATTGGAAAACATATTCCGTATGTTCTTGTCATTGTCGACTATCAATATGTTACCATCACCAAGTTGAAAAAATATAAAATAGTTTTTCGTAATGACGGCAGTCAATAGCGTGGATCCATAAGCGATCTTCGGATTGTTAATTATTTTTTCTAATATGTGTGGACCTTTCTTTTTCAATATGAGGTCAATCTCATTGTTTGAAAAAGGATGTTTCTCAACATGATATTGTACTCGATCCATCCAGTTATGGACCAATAGACGCGGTATGGAGTATCTAATAATATCCTTTACCTGAGAAACATTATTGATTTCAATTGGTTGATTATGAAATAGTTCAAATAAAGTTTCTACCGCAGTTTTAACTGCAATTCGTGAACCAACTTTGCTCCTAAAATGTATATCGCTTCCATGTCCGTCAGCAACCGACATGATTATAGTATTAGAGCTGTCAGATTGTTTCCATAGAATAGAATCTTGATTCGAATAACCAGTTCGTGCATGTAATGCACCCTTTATACTTTTGCCAAGCACCAACCACTTCTTTGAATTCAATGTTATACATTTATCAACAAGCGCAGGAATAATTTCAGTCATAAATTTCATTATGTCCTTAGTAGCAAACAATACCCTTAGATCGGCCAAAGTCTATTTGGGTACCTGGTACTAATGAGAAACTCTGTTTTAAATTTACTTCAATTACATCACCATTTACTTTGCTAACTTTCCAAGGGTAAGCAGAAAGATTCTTCAGTCCCCAAACCCGAGGATCAGTTGGATGTCTAGAGACTTCTGCTACTGGACTTGAGAAATCATATTTGTGGTCCGGATCTATGTGATGAAGGAATAATTTGGTATCATGATTCAAAGCAACAAACAATCGGTCATCAATTCGAATGTTTAGAATGTGAGTATTCAAAGTTTTGCATTGTGGATTCCAACAAACAGAATTACTTTGTATTTCCTCAAGATTGCTGCTTCGATTCTGGACTTTAAAGTCAGAATTATTGCCCCCAAGTTCTACGGGTATCGTTAATTTTTCAAAAACTGAAGAATCAGGAACAAAAAAATTCTCAGATCCACATTGTTTGCAGTAATATATAGAGTCCCGTAAAGAGAGCAAAGTAATTTGCCATTCAGTTTCTCTGACCCTTCCATGCATCGGATCCTTAATACCATTGGTAAAGGCTCTTACAAAGATTCTTTTAATAAAATCGGGATAAATATTCCAAAATATTATTGCGTTTGCATGAAAAGCGGGATCAGGATAATTAGAATCATTGTTTGGATCAAATATGAAAAGAGGTTCGAATCCGTATAGTTTAGACATGGAAGGTAGGTCGAGACTTTTGATGGAACTTTCAATTTTACCTTCTAGCGGGTGATTTAGGAACAAAATATAAAATAGTATTATTGCTAATGAATATAAATCGGTTTGGGTATTTGGTAACGTTTTTCCAATTATTATTTCGGGTGCCATGAATTTAGGGGTACCTATTACGTTACCCTTATCCTCCCCATTTATTACAATATTATCTGTATCTCCTATGCGTATTTCGCCATTTTCAGGATCAAAATAAATATTATTTAGGGATAAATCCTGATAACAAAGGCCTTTTGAATGCAGTAGATGAAAACTTTGTACCAGTTCAAAACAGGCGGTCAGCAACGCCTTAAAGGAAGGATTAATTTTCCTGGACAGCCACAAACTGAAGCTTTTAAATCTGGAATCCTTCATGGACATCACGTATCCAAACCCTTCTTTTTTTGGAGTATTAACTAGTGCCAAAGGCCAAAGGAACCTATTACTTGGAGACTCTTTTTGAATTAGAGATTCTAGTATATCATATTGCTCATTAGTAGCCATAGAAGGAAAATACCACTTTAGAACGAGTGGGGAATTATCTGGACTTATTAATGAATATACCTTGCCTTGCGTACCTGAACCCAATTCTTTTTCAACATTGCAAACTATGTTTAAGCCGTTTATATGCACAGGCTCGCCTACTTGGAACTCGTGTGTTGTGCTCATTTGCTTGGTCTTTGTAATCAAAATTATTTACCACACGTCGGTTGCTCCCGATATCATTTCAGGAGGTTTAGGGATATCGACATTAGAGATGGAGCCGTCATAGTATTTTTGTTGACTTTTGGGTCTAGCAGAAGCTGACTGCACAACCGTTGATACCCATTTTATATATTTCGTAAGTGATTCGGGGTTTCGCGCCAACAGCGGTTGTCTTTCACCATCTCCAATAAATCTTTGAAGAATGTCAGTGTTGGCATCCTCACCGATTGCAATAGAAACGCGAATTGCTTTTCGCCCCCATGGCTCTGACAACAATTTATCTAAACCATCTTTAAAATTATCAGTTGGTTGTCCATCAGAGAGCAATACCAATACTGGTGGTAGTCCTCTTTCGGTCATCGGAGGTATATGCAAAATTTCAGAAAGTAAAAGGAAAGCTTGTCCCAAATCGGTTTCACCTTTTGCTTCAATATCAGTCCATTTGAATTCATTTATCCTTGTAGGGGGAATAATCCACTGTGCACCCGTGGAAAATTTTAATGCACTTATTAACAAATTCGCTTGGATATTATTTTCAGATTCTTTTTGCATATGAGGAATTGCCTCTTTGATAGCATAATTCAAGGCTTGGATCTTTCCATCATCCCTCATAGAACCCGAGCAATCTACAATCCATATAAAATGTAATTCTCTTTTTGAAATTTCACCGCCTGGAAGAGTCATAAAAATCAAAAAAATTAGATGAATAATATTTATAACTATTTCACCTAAAAGTACCTTAGGTTTCTTATGATGAATTATTTTTAAAAAATAAATGTGTTCCCATTTATGAAGAACTGAGAATAATATGAATAATTCACAACAATCACCAAGTCAAAGCAGAAAAGATACATGGTTTTCATGAATCGTTTAAATAAGCAAATTTTGCAGTATTAAAACATATTTTAATATGAAATTAAACGAGGATAATTACAAGTAGATTCAAAAATACTCGGCGAGTTGATGTTAATATTTTTGCGATATAAGAAGAAGTTGACGCAAAGTTATGGATAAATTGATACTGCAAACCAAAGCAAACCTAATAAAGATATAATCGGATTTAACTATCATATTTACAAATAATGGTCTAACTAAAAAGATATTTTGAATTATTGGAATATGGATTATTGTTATTATTGTTATTATTGTTATTATTGTTATTATTGTATCGACTTATCCTTGTAGGCGTAACTCATACTATTTTTAAAATTATTTATGGATTCGATGCCTTCTTTCCCTTTCACTATCATTTTGTTAATAGTCTTACCGGTTAAGTTTACCATTGTTGGTAATTCATTAACAACGTTCTTCGCCAAATCAAGGACTTGTTTGAATGATCTTTCAGAATCATTTATGTTACCACGAGAACTCCTTTCGATTGAATCCCTTATGGCTCTAGTGACGTCACTCTCTGATTCATTTAAATTGCTGCTATTAGATCGGGTTATGTCTTTATCACCAATACTCTTTTGAAGCTCATCAGTATTATTTTCATCCCTGTAGCTGTCGGAAATATCTTGAACCATATTCTTAAAATATGGAACAAAATATTTAACCTGTTTCAAACTTAGTTAAATAATAAAGCTTTATAAAAAACATAATTAAAAGTGAGTAGGGTAGCCCGTTAGTACCAACATGAACAAAAGGCCCTATTTCAAATCCTCCCAAATCCACCACGTAGACGTAACAGCACGGCTGCGATGTCTTAGGGTTGCTCCCTCCCGGACCTCACCCATTTCAACAATCCACAGTCAATTTTACACCTTCATGTAAGTTGCTGCTCATAGCCATCCGATACGGCATGATTTCATCCTAGTCGAATGAGCAGGTATCCTCCCATTCACGAATTTACCTAACGGTTACTGATCCCGACATAAAGCCGATTTTCGGTAAGGGGTACGGCTAGCACCCCGACCCTACCTACCCCGATAACTTGTACTTCCAATTCAAATATAATTTTATTGGATGACGTTATTCTAAAATCAAAATAATATTTTTTGGATACTAGATCCACTTATGAACAAAAACAATGGTAATTCTTTTATTTAAAAAATATGGTGATGAGGATTCTTTTACATCATGCCGTCCATGCCTGGAGGCATTCCACCCATTCCGCCTGGAGGCATTCCTCCTCCACCAGCCGATTTACTTGATGCAATTACATCATCTATTCTTAATAGCATGGATGCTACTTCAGTAGCAGATTTGATAATTTGTTCTTTCACCGCTAACGGTTCGAAAATGTCAAGTTTAGACATGTCTGCAATTCGTGAATTACGTGCATCAATTCCAGCCCATTTTGATCCCTTATTTTGCTTAGATCGCAATTCAGCCAAAGTATCAATTTGGTTCATGCCTGCATTTTCAGCAAGGGTTAAAGGGATAATTTCCAATGCTTCAGCAAATTTTTCAGCTGCCAATTGTTCTCTGCCAGTCAATGTATTAGTCCATTCTCTTAATTTACCAGAAACGTATGCCTCAGGTGATCCGCCTCCAGCTACTATCAAGGGTTTTTCCAAAACATCTTTGGTCACCATAAGTGCATCATGAACAGAACGGTCTGCCTCATCCACCACCCTTTGGGATCCGCCGCGTATCAAGATGGTTACAGATTTTGGATTCTTACATCCTTCAACAAATACCCATTTATCCGTCTCAATTTTCCTTTCTTCTACAAGATCAGATGCTCCTAAATCTTTACCGGTCAAGTCATCTAGGTTGTTGATAACTCTCGCGCCTGTAGCTCGGGATAACTTGGTCATGTCACTTTCTTTCACACGCCTAACCGTCAAAACATTAGCTTTTGCGAGGTAATGTTGTGCGATGTCATCTAATCCTTTTTGACAAATTACTACGTTAGCTCCAGACCCAGTTATTTTGTCAACCATGTTCTTTAACATGGTATTTTCTTCATCAAGAAATCTCTTCATTTGTTCTGGTGATGTAATGTTTAATTTTGCATCGAATTCGGTCTTTTCGATTTCCAAGGCAGAATTAATTAATGCTATCTTTGCTTTCTCTACCCTTTTGGGCATTCCTCCATGAACTACCTCCTTATCCAAAACGATTCCTTTTATCAATTTTGTATCTTTAATAGAACCACCAGATTTCTTTTCAACCTTGATGTCATCCAAATCTACCTTAGTAGATCCATTTCGAGACTCTGATACTTGTTGTGCAGCTGTCACTACAATACTAGCCAGGTCGTCTGACTCCTTTGAAACTAGTTTAGTTTGCATGGATGTCTTTGCTATTTTTATTAATTGCTCTTTCTCGTTACTTGTAACTTTGATAGCGATACTGTTTAAAAGTTCTATTGACTTGACAGCACATTTTCTATACCCATCTACAATCACCGTCGGGTGAACATTCTTCGTTATCAACTCCTCTGCTTGTTCAATTAAAGCACCGGCTAAAACCACTACGGAAGTGGTGCCGTCTCCCACCTCATTATCTGTTGCCTTGCTTATTTCCACCATCATTTTGGCAGCAGGGTGTTGAACATCTATCTCTTTTAATATAGTTGCCCCATCATTAGTAATAGTGACATCACCTAAAGAATCTACAAGCATTTTATCCATGCCTCTAGGACCTAAACTAGTTCGTACTATTTCTGCGACTGTTTTTGCTGCATTTATGTTATTTTTCTGTGCTTCTCTTCCTTTAGTCTCGCTTGCGCCTTCTTTTAATATTAAAACGGGCATTCCGCCTGCTGATCCTGTTTGAATTGACATATTTCCATCATTCACCTTAAAATTATAGTTTACTCTGCAGTCGTAGGTATATTTTAAACTTACTTAAACAAAATTATTTTATTTGTTGAAAATATAAAAAAAAGTTAGGATAATAAAGAATCGTATTTGCCAGACGAAATATCTTGATATATCTCATTTGCCACCTTATCCTCCACTTTTATACCCAAGCTCAGACAGGTGCCTATGATTTCCTTTGAAGATGATTTTATCGTTGGTGCATAGGAAACATCTAATTTCATTTTTGATATTTTCACAATACCTTCCATCGAGATATTCCCTACAAAATTAGTACCAGCAGTTCCTGAACCTTTGGTAACTCCAGATTCCTTAAAAATAAGGGCAGCAGTAGGAGGTATACCTACTTCAACTGTGAATTGTTTGGTCTCAGTGTCTACTTCCACTTTGACTGGAACTTTCATTCCTGGAAAATCTTTGGTTTTTTCGTTTATAGTATTAACAACCTGTAAAATGTTAATTCCAAGTGGTCCGAGAGCAGGTCCCAAAGGTGGCCCCGCGCTAGCTTCGCCCCCACTTACTAATGCATTCACAACTTTTTTTTCACTCATAAGATATTACAAACTGACTAATGTAAAAACCACTTATAATTCTATAAAGACTTCTTTAAATAATTGGCGTCAACGGTTACAGGTATTTGATATGGAGAATCAAGTAAAACTACCGTGGCTTCTTGCTTTTCGTAATCAACTCTCATTATTTTGGCCTTCATGGATTTGAACGGTCCAGCAATAATCTCTACCGTGTCATCAATAATTAGTTCGGTAACTACTGGTTTCTTAATGAGATAACCCTCCAGATCCTTAAAGGGAAGTTCACCTCTTATTTGCCCCCGTATATGTCGGATTCCATGCAAAGCCTCATATGCGATATTTGAGTCTACTGCTTCAACGATTACGTAACCCTTAAAATTTTCTAAAAATAAAACCGAGTATATACCTTCTATTTTCTTTGAATGTAATCTACTCTGAAGCATGGATGCTATCATGCTTTCTTGACCACCAGCCACCCTAACAACAAAAAATTTTGAATCACTATCCTCGTCGTTTGACAGCAGAGAAGAATCCCCAGCTTGGCTGTCAGAATCTTCTGATTCCTTCTCACTGGCATTTCTAGATTCCTTTGCACTTAGATTAACATCTTTGGCCCTCTTTGTATTGTTTTTGTTAATTGACTTGGTCTTGATTGATTTTTTTTCATCCTGACCCTTATCAAGATCCTTGACAGTGTCAATTTTATCAGATTCATTATCAT
>JACDCB010000265.1 GCA_013694585.1 Candidatus Nitrosopumilus sp.
AAAAATATTCATTATTTTCCATTTTTCCTTGTTTAAATAACTGAGTTGAATCAAAAAAAGATTCATAATTATCTTGAGTATCATTAACTAATTGTTTTAGTTTTTCGATTAAGAGACCCAGTGTATCTACTCCAAAGGACATTACATGAAAATAAATAAGAACAAATTTAAATTTATGTAATTACTGGTAATATAGATAGCAATCTATGATAAAATTATACTTGACAATATTATCATCTTGTAAAAAATAATCTAGGTGAAATAGTGTGAAATTTTTAAAAGACAATTCAGATTTTGGGATAAATCCATTAGATAAGAAATACAAGATATTATCAGGGAAAAATTTTTTTGTATTATGGTCTAGTTTAGGCATCGGGCTACTGGTAATTTCTGCAGGTTCATTTATCTCCTCTTCAAATTTAGCAGAAGCAATTATTGCAATAGTTGTAGGATCGGTTGTAGGCTCTGTTTTATTAGCCCTAGCAGGCAAAATAGGTAGTGACCATTCAATTCCTTCAATAGTAAGCATGAGACCAGCCTTTGGTCTGCATGGCTCGTATTTTCTTACAATCTTAAATATCTTTCAATTAATAGGCTGGTCGACTTTTGAGATAACAATATTATCAAAAGCTGCAAATATTTTTAGTAATGGATATATTGATTTTTATATTTGGTCGATCGTTTTTGGAACAGTAATCATCCTCTTCTGTATTTTGGGACCATTGAAAATAATTAAACAATGGCTCACCAAGTTTGCGGTCTGGGTCGTATACGGTTCAACAATCATCATGCTCATAAATATAATATTAGGCGCCAATAATCTAGATACAGCCAATATAATAAATTCAGGTTCTAGCGATTTTAGTTTTTTTAATTCTCTAGATTTAGTCATTGCGATGCCGTTATCATGGCTACCTCTGGTCGCAGATTACAATAGGTTTGCTAAAAAAAGCAAAAATGCTTTTTTTGGAACATTTATTGGATTTTCAATTACAAACTGTCTTTTTTATGTAATTGGGCTATTATTAGGCATTAGTGACATATTTGCAATACTACTTGCAATTCAGACCTTCTTTTACGGATTTATGCTGCTGGTATTAATCGTTGATGAAGTAGATAACGTTTTTGCAAATATTTTCTCATCTGCAATGTCATTTAAGAACATATACAACAAAATAAATTACAAATATCTTGTCGTTTTTTTCACAATAGTAGGCGTAGTACTGTCCAATTTAATTCCAATTTATCAATATGAAAACTTTTTGTTGATAATAGGAGCACTGTTTGCCCCTCTATTTGCAATTGTTTTGACGGATTATTACATCATAAGGAAAGGGCGAATATCTGTCGAGAAATTCTATGAAAAAAACAACAAGTTCAAAATATCATCCTTTTTTTCATTTTTCGTTGGAAGTATTACTTACTTTATTCTCTCCCCTATTTCTTCACTTCATGTTGAGGATTTTGCACTAAATATAGGTTCAACGATTCCAAGTATAGCAATTTCGATTGTAGTCTTCTTAGTAATAGAACTTTTAATAAAAAAAGTTAAATTGAAAAATAAAGAATAATATTCTACAGATAAGAAAATTGAGTAAAAAGATGATGTAAATGTCGACGTCGAAAAAGAAAATAGTAATCCTGGGTGCAGGCTATGCGGGAATCTTTCTTAGTACTAACCTTTCATCAAAATTAGACAAGGATTCAAATGAAATAATACTGATAGATAGAAACAATTATCATCAGCTGATGCAAGAAATACATCTAGTAGCATCAGGTTTTAGAACTGCAGAACAATTGAAAATTCCAATCTCATCCTTAATTCAAGGTAAAAATGTACATTTTTTTCAAGACGCTATAAAGAGAATAGTTCCTGATAAGAGCCTTATATCTTTGAATTCAGGAGATATCAAATATGATGAATTGATAGTTTGTTTGGGGTCTTCCACAAAATACTTCAATATACCAGGTGCTGATAAATACACTCTTCCTATTAGATCAATATATGATGCTTCAATTATTCATGATCACATTTCAAAAATAATTAGTGAAGAAAACAAAAAACACAATATAGTAATAGTAGGAGCCGGGGCCACAGGTGTAAGCCTTGGGAGCGCCTTGGCAGAGACGATAAATGCTTCACCAAATAAAAGCAATATTAAAGTAAACATAATCGAAGCCACCTCAACTATCTTACCTGGATGGGATATCAGAGTCAAAAATAAAACTGAAGAGATTTTAAAAGAAAAAGGTATAAGGATTTTCCATAACTCACTTGTGGAAAGAGTTGAAGAACATACTCTATTTCTTAAGGATGGTCTAGAGATTAATTCTTCATTAATAATATGGACAGCGGGAGTAAGAGGATATAATATAGACATAGAGCCTACAATCGACAAGACCAATGATGGCAGAATAATAGTTAATGAATATTGTCAAACTAATCAGTATAAGAACATCTATTCGATTGGTGATTTGGCAGCGATGAAAAACTCTAAAGGGACATTATATCCCCCATTAGCACAAATCGCAGTAAGACAAGCACGTTATTTGGCAGACAACATCGCAGAATACCATCTCGAAGGAAACAATCCAAAAGAAAAATTTGATTATGAAATAAAAGCTCAAATAATTTCTGTAGGTAGTGATGAATATGTTGGCTTGTTAAATAATTATGTAGTGAGTGGAGATCTTGCAAAGATGATTGATGAATTTACCAAACAAACCTATATGAAATCGTTGAAGACCGGAGGGAAAAATATATCTGTCAATTTATATGAAAATGACTTTTTTTCGCAAGTAATGGCAGGCATAACCTTTGCTGGATTCACATTCTTTAAAGGTTTACAAAAATTGACATAATACTTTAAGATAAGATAAGAAAAGATACTCTAATTTTTCTCTCTTTCTTTTGTTGTAATTAAGCGTCATCTTAAAAAAAAATACCACAAACGCAGTTCTTCATGTATTTGGATTCAAAACTATAAGAACAAGAACAATAGAATTGCCCTTCAATATCAATATCAATATTAGTATCAATATCAATAATATCAATACTTCAAATTCTCAAAAAACAGGCAAAGAAAAAAATTGATTCGGTGAACCTTTAGGGATGTTTATGTTCATGTTCATGTCGATGTTCATCGGTATGTAAGTGGGGATGTGAGTGAGACAAGCCACCATGGCTATGAGAATGATATATTTTCTTAAAGACAGCATATAAAGCCGTTATTCCAAAGCCCAAAGTAATAAACATGACGATTGTAGGACCAGATGAAGAATCCAAAAAGAAACTAGCATACATGCCAGAAAAAGATGCAACCGATCCTATGATAATAGATAGAAATACAACATTTGAAAAATTATTTGATAACAGTCTAGCAGAAATGGCTGGACCTACTATTACTGATGCAAGTAATGTTACTCCAATTGATGACATTGAAACAATAATTATGGTAGCCAGAACAAATGAAAAAAGTAATTCGATATATGACGTCTTAATCCCGCTTATTTTAGCACTTTCGTTATCAAAAAAGGAAAAAACTAAGCGCTTATGGAGTAAAAAAAAGAAGGCGCCTGAAAGTATTGTTACTGAAACAATAATATAAAGATCTTGTTCTGTAATAGCTAAAATATTTCCAAATAAAAGAGATTCGAAATTCCTTGTATACCTATTTGTCATACTTACTAGTAACACTCCAAAGGCAAAAATAGCGGTGGTAACCAGCCCTATTGCAGCATCAGGTTTAATTTTGTTTCTTTTACTTATTTCATAGATCACAAAAGAGGCCAAGTAGCTCCAAATAATTGCTCCAACATAGTAGTTCAAACCTGCAATATTTCCTACTATTGCTCCTCCAAAAGCAGCATGTGAAAGTCCATGACCGACATAGCTTAGTCCTCTTAAAATAATATATACTCCAGCTAAGCCACAAATACCCCCAAGCAAAACTGAAACTATAATTCCCTTTATAAAAAATTCATATTGAAATGGTAACAGAAGATCAATCATATATGATCTTCACTATTTTATTTTGTAATCTGAAAGTCCATATGTTTTTAGAAGGTTATCTTCTTTAAGAACATCTTGTGGACGACCTTCAGCGATTACATATTTATTAAAACAAATAACCCAAGGAGAACGATTAGCAATATGAGTTATATCATGGGTAGATAAAATTACAGTCATTCCATTGTTATTGAGTGTTTTTAATATATCAAATATTTTTTCTCTTGAAACATAATCTAGACCCGTTGTTGGCTCATCCAAAATAAGAACATCAGGGTTTCTAATCAATGCCCTGCCCAAAAAGACACGTTGTTGCTCTCCTCCAGAAAGTGCCCGTATGTGTCGTTTTTCGTAACCACTTAATCCTAATATTTTCAATGTATCTTTGATTTGGTTTTTCAATTTTTTATCTATCCATGGGAGATAACTTTTGTAGTTCCATGATCCCATTGCTATGACCTCTTGTACAGAAACTGGAAAATTCCAATCAATAGTTTCTATCTGTGGAACATATCCAACAGAAGGATGATAGAAAATGGAATCACAGTCATTGCAAATGTACTCAATATCGCCATTCCATGGTTCGTAAATTCCACATATTAGTTTTAATAAAGTAGTTTTCCCAGATCCACTAGGACCTACTATAGAAACAAATCGACCTTTTGGTATAGACAAATTGACTCCCTCTATAACAAAATTATGATAGGTAAATCCATAGGATACACCAGTTAATTTTAGATATTCAAAGGAGCCCATCCTAATGATATTATTTGAGATGTTTATTAATATTTAATAAAAAAAATACTACGGGGATGTGTATGTATTTTCAGGATTTATGTCAGTTAGGCTACTAGTATTTCCTCCTAATGGGATTATCATGTGCTCCATATTATCAAGCATCATTCCTACATACGTATGGTTAGGACTTGTTAAATTACCAGGAAGTGAATCATCTCTCAAGGTCTGTACTATATTTATACCAGCTTCTTTAGCTATTTGATCAGTAATTCTATTTGAAAAGACCTCTGAGGCAAAGATAGCCGGTATCTTTTCAGCCTTAATTTGATCAATTAATTTGGCTATATCAAGAGGTGATGGTTCTGAAAAATCTGATGGTTGAACAGCACCTATCACGGTTATGTTATACCTTGGTGCAAAATATGCCCAAGAATCATGATAAGTTATTAATTTTCTATTTTCTGGTGATATAGTTTGTACGGCTGCTTCTATTCCTTCATCTAGCTGTTTTAGTAAAGCAATGTACTTTTCGGCGTTCTCTGTATAATAATCAGTATTATTGGGATCCATCTCGATTAATTTATCTTTAGTTAAATTAGCAAACTTCATAGCATTTACCGGATTTAACCATAAATGAGGATTAGGATGGCCCAGTTCTTTAGGAAAACTGAAATCAAATATCCAACCTGTCGAATTAATAGTATTATCTGCAAGTTTTAACAACTGAATGTCGGGCTTGTTCTTAAGTGACTCATTTACAACTTTTTCCATATTGTCCTCTAAAAACAATCCGTTAATGATAACAAGATCTGCATTGTTTAATTTTATTATATCAGATGGAACTGGTTCAAAGGTATGTGAATTTACACCTTCTGGGACCAAACCAGTCAGGCTTATTTTGTCTCCTGCTATATTTTTAACAATATTAGTTATTGGGGATACAGATGTAATAACGCTCAATGTTTTATTAGCAGTAGCATAAACAGAATTTAGATTATTATCAATGCTTGTGGAGACCACCACCGCGAATAAAGACAAAAAAAGTATTGTAAACGTAACTACAAACATTATTTTGGTGTTATTAAAAAAATTTTCGGACATTCTAAGTCATTATAAATGATTTTATTAATTTTTTTAATAGCAAGTTAATGGTTTTGGGACAAAAAATGCATTTATAGTAGTATATGAGGGCTTCTTAGGCCTTTCTGATTCCGCTAAATGAAACATTTAGAACATTTCTTCTTACTATTCTAACTATAGAATAAATTATGTCACGGATCTCATAAACAAATGAGCCTAACAACCGTATTAATAAACCATTTTCGCCTGGCAATTTTGTACATCCACCAATAGCTTTTTTTGTTCCAGACAAAATTTCTAGTATTTCTTTTTGTATGATGTTTACTTTATCCTTAGGGGTTAGAATATAAACATTCCCCAGTATTTCATAATTATTTAATATTCCAAAAGATTGTATACTTTCCACCTTGGGCTCTATTTTTGCTACATCAATTAGTCTCAATTTATCCTCTTGATTTACTGACTTGACTTTCATATAGCATATATCATATTCAAAAGATTCATTGCTAGCAACCCTACCAGGTGTTAATATTTCAGAATAAATACAGGTAGCTTCATCATGAACCTTAATATTTGAAACCTGATAGAATCTAGAATCTCTAAATGGTATTATTTGATCTGGTATATATTCTAAGTAACATTCTTTATCAACATTCAAATTTATTATTTGAGATCCAAAGTTTTTATTCATCCTGTATATTCTAGTAGCACTTTGAGTAGTAACATGTGATTTAGCTGATTTAGTAAGTGTAATGTCAATTCTATACCTATCACCTTGTAAAATGCCTCCAGATGGGGAAATAATATAAACATAAGCCATCTCGGGAAATGTCTCTTCAAGATAAAGGGCACGTTTTATGCATAAAGGAACCTTGTAATATTGGTGTTTTATGGATGTTTTATGACTATCTGGATCATGTTCTAGACCCAGTTGTAAAACACCTAATTTACCTGACTGTCCAACAGCCAATTGTTCCAACGGATTATCATAATTTAAAATTTCATCAGGAATATTTTCAGGAGTACAATAAGAAAGATTATACAAACTCATTGAAATCAATAAGATTAATTGATGGCAACCGATTTAGGAGGTGCATCAAATAACAAGTCCTTTACGATTTGTTCTGCCACGGTTTTAACACCCTGACCTGTTTTGCTGTTAACAAAAACATATGGTCTATCATTTCGAACAATTTTGGCGTCACGCTCCATGATGCTTAGGTCGGCACCTATGAAAGAAGCAATATCTATCTTGTTGATTACCAATAAATCAGATGTTTCGATTCCAAGTCCACGCTTTCTTGGATATTTATCCCCTCCAGAAACATCGATGATATAAATAAAATAGTCGGCCAACGCAGGACTGAAGGTGGTTGTAATGTTATCGCCCCCACTTTCAATAATTATTAAATCAAGCTCTGGATGTTTGGATTCCATCTCCTCTACAACAGATATATTAATTGAAGGATCTTCTCTCACTGCAGTATGAGGGCAACCTCCGGTGGCAATGCCTATTACTAGATCCTCTGGCATTAACCCTTTGTCGGTGGCAAGGTTTTTTCTCATTCTATCGGCATCTTCTCTAGAAACAACATCGTTAGAAATAATTCCAACATTATATCCATCATTCTTTAAAATAGGAACTAATTGTTCGATTAACATGGTTTTTCCTGATCCAACAGGTCCTCCTATGCCTATACGTGGAATTCTTAAAAGTGCCATAAAAAAATAAAGGAAAAAATCAAGTAATAAACATTTTTGAATCCATCTGTTCATGATGCATTTGAATTATATCAAGTTGAGGAATAAATTGCCACATACTATCCATAGGTCTATTAATATTTTTTTTCACCGTTGATAGAATCACTGGTTTCATCTCATCTATAAGCATCTGCCCTTCAATATGCTGAAGAATACCCAATCTAAGAGATGCTCCAATTACACTAACAACAAACCCATATAGCAGCATCAAACCAGCTCGCTCTTTAGTTATATTCATAGAATTACATCCTAAGGCGTATGATAAAGGATAAACACCCTTTGCATGACCGCTTTTAATATTTTTTGAATAGAAATCCAAATATTCATCGTTATGAATAAATGCAGAAACACATCTTAGGAACTGGATTCCTGATCTTGTTGAAGCCGAACGAGTTTCATCTACCAACCTCATAAAATAATATGTATTATCCAATTCTAATAACGACATAAAGTCTTTCTTTTGAATACTATCATACACATTACCTACAACACAGCAATCAGTAGGTCCTATTTGTTGTACAAGGTAAGCTTTGATAAAATCCGAAATCTCGCCGTATGTTAGCTTTCTGTTTTTATCATAGAATAATAATTCCAGGCCATTTGAAGTGGTATACAAACCGGTCGGAAAAAAAGAATCAGATAATTGTAAAAAACTTAAATCCGCAATGGATGCTGTGGTGAATTCATTATCCTTATCAGTGTGTTTATCAGTGTGCATGAATATCAAATCCCTGATCAGGCTCGAAAATGAGGTGCTCTGAGCGAATTTCTATATAGTCTTTTAAATCTGACAACAATCTCAAGAATAGATTTATTTCATCGGGACTTTGAATAGGAAAAACGATATTATGATTTTCGATTTTTAATGGCCTATGTAAGTTTCCAATAGTATGTCCTACTTTTATTGCCACGTTAGTGAGTTCATCATCGTTGTCATGCTCATGCTCATGCTCATGCTCATGATGATTGTGTAAATGATTTTTTTTAATATTCAAGATAGCCACAAGCTCGGGAGATAATTTTATGACTATCATTTTAGTATCATCAAGAAAAACTACATCACCGTCTTTAAGATGGGTTCTAGAAGGCAAAATAAATCCGATATCAGTCTCTTTGTCTGAAAACTTTCTCATTCTAACCTTCTCGGTTTCAGATCTCTGAATTACTACATTCTCTACGGTATTTTTTTTAACCGACTCTTCATATTTTTGATGTAATTGTGGATCTTTCTTTATATTTCCTATAACAGTTGTAATGGTTAACATCAGATATCATATAGAGGTTAATCTTATCCATAAAAACAATTTCAAAATTCTTTAATTTTATTTTGAGCCAAGATATTCCTCAAAACTAAACTATTTTCGGAGTGAACAGAAATATCTAGAAATTAGGTCTTATTATCTATACTGACGTTGTTGTTATCATGACTTTCTAGATTATTTGTGTTATTATTTAGATCTGGATCTGGATTCCTTATTTTTTTCACAGCGGTTATCATATTTTGTAAATTTTGAGTATAATCATGCTTTCCGTAGTGTTTATAGTTGCTAGGATTTAATTCGGCAAATACCAGTCCTCCATCAGATATTTCAACTTTTGAACCAACCTCAAATTTTTGAGATACCACACACTGTCTTACCAAGTGATAAGGATAATCAAGATTGAGGTGAGATTTGGGATCTATCAAACCTGAAATCGAAGACAATTTTCCAAATTTGACAATTACATGTCTAATTTGCAAAGGGTCGATGATTAACATAGAATCATCAATATTAGATTTTTCAGTACAATGTCTAATTTGCAACAGTAATCACCTTTTTGAATCAGCAAGTGCTTGAGGATTGAGGTCATCTGCAGCTAAATTCTTATCAATCCTTAAAACAGATTTGGCCATTTCGCCTGATGCTTCCAATGCCATTGTTTTTACTAAAACTGGATCTAAAACGCCTTTAGAAACCATATTTACAATTTCACCACTGTCGATATCAACTCCATAGCCATCCGGGGAAGCTTTAGCATTCATTACTTTTTCTAAACCGTTAAATCCGGCATTTGTTAATATTTGTCTCATAATACTTTCTAGTGCAGATGTTACCACTTCTAGGCCTACTTGCTCCAATCCACCGAGTTTGAGTTTTTTAATTTTTTCAATTATATGCAATTCGGCGGCACCACCACCTGCAACAATTCCGTAATTTAATGCAGCTTCTGCAGCATTGACTCCATCAATTGTTGATCTCCATCTCTCTAACGATGTTTCCTTTGTAGAACCAGATATCAGCACAGTGATGATCTTCTTTCCACTGCCATTTTCCAAATATATTATACCGTTGTCCTCATCCTCGTATATTTTCTCAGAAACACCAAGGATATCTTTATTTTTTAGATCATCTAGTGTTCTCACTGGTTTTGCGCCTGTGTATCTTGACAAATATTCTATTTCTTCATTTGAAATGTGAACCGCAAATAATCCCTTCGATACAAAAAGATCTTCAACTATTTGATCCACTTCAGGTGAAGCTATAAAAAGAGTATTTGCGCCCGTTTCAACTATGGCATCAACAATTTTTTTTGATTTTTCCAAACGATCTTTTTCCATAGTAAGGATATCTTGATATTTACTATTTTCTTTGATCCATGACTCTTTTACTGGTTTTAAATCCAATCTCAAAATTAGAATTTTCGAATTTTCAACTTTGCTGGGAAGTTCTGGATCGATTCTTTTTCTTTCCAAAACAATGCCATTGAAAATTTTATCCTCAATATCTACTCTTCTTATTACCTGTACTGCCTTATCAAAATCATATAATCCGTTGTAAATTGCATCTTTTCCTACAGTACGTAACGCATTAACTACCAACGTATGCAATACTCGACCATCCAATTTTGATGACAAGCTCGTTTTTACGGTTTGATCGAGTTCAGGAGCATCAATACTGATCTTTATGGCACTTTTTTTTAGCAATTCGCAAGAATGTTTTATACCACTTTCAATGCCTTCAACGACTTTAGTTGGATGCACCGCAAGCTCACGAATTAATCTTTTACCTTCTTTGATCATCTCAGCTGCCAATATGACAGCCGTTGTTGTTCCATCACCTACTTTTTGCTCTTGCCTTTCTGCAATTTCTACTATCATTCTCGCGACAGGATGAATTGCTCTCAATGAAAGCAAGATGGTAACGCCATCGTTAGATATATGTCTATTCATAGCTTGATCGATCAAAAGTTTATCCAGACCTTTTGGTCCCAGGGTGGTTCTCACCGTTTCAGCTACGGCCATTACCGCATTAGAATTAGACTCTAAAGCATTGAATTCAATATTTTCAGCAATTGGTTTCCAAACTCCAAAATTTTGTGGTGAAGACATATTTTTTAAAATTAAAGACTAAGAGATAAATGTATCACAAATAATACCGAATAGAAATTAAAGGAAGGAAGATTTTAAAAAGAAAAAAAGATAGTTGGGAGTGTGGTGAAGGTGGGAGAAACCTTAGGCCATAAAGTATCTTTGTGCTAAAGTTAGTTCCTTTGCTGGATCCACAGTAGCGATCTTCCCGTCAATCTTTACTTCATATGTTTCAGGATCAACAGTGATTTCGGGTGTTTTATCATTCCACATCATGTCTTTCTTTCCTATAGTTCTACAATTGCTTACAGGCAATACAGTTTTTTCTAATCCTAACTTTTGAGGAACACCCAATTCTATTGCTTTTTTTGACATGAAAGTAAAAGAAGTCTTCTTTACAGCCCTACCCATGGCACCAAACATTGGCCTGTAGTAGACGGGTTCTGGTGTTGGCAAAGAAGCATTTGGATCTCCCATTATAGACCAAGCAATAAATCCACCTTTAAAGACCATTTTTGGCTTTGCAGCAAAGAAAGCAGTATTGTACATGACTAGATCAGCATACTTTCCTACTTCTAGTGAGCCAAGATGATCAGAAACACCATGAGTGATTGCGCAGTTAATTGTTGTTTTTGCAATATAGCGTTTTGCTCTTAAATTGTCGTTGTCTCCCTCTTCATCTTTTAGTTTTCCTTTCATTTTTTTCATTTTATCTGCTGTTTGCCATGCACGAATTACAACTTCTCCAATTCTACCCATAGCTTGACTGTCTGATGAATACATACTAAGAATGCCCTCATCATGCATAACGTCTTCTGCTGCTATTGTTTCAGCTCTAATTCTAGAGTCTGCAAAAGCGACATCTTCTGGAACAGCAGGATTAAGATGATGACAAAACATGAGCATATCAAGGTGTTCATCAACAGTATTGACAGTGAATGGCCTAGTAGGGTTGGTTGAAGATGGCAAAACATTCTGTTGGGATGCTATAGCAATTATATCCGGAGCGTGACCACCACCTGCTCCTTCTGTATGATAACTATGAACAACTCTTCCATCTATGGCATTAATAGTATCTTCCAAATAGGCACATTCATTTATTGAATCAGTATGGATTGCAACCTGAACATCCGTCAAATCTGCAGCACGAAGTGATGCATCTAAGGCAGTTGCCGTAGTACCCCAGTCCTCATGATCTTTTAGTCCACACGCACCTGCTTCGATTTGCTCCATTTGAGTGGCAAGTGAAGGATGAGAATCGTTACCCTTGCCTAAGAATCCCCAGTTCATTGGAGTATCTTCTACAGCCTCAAGCATTCTGCTTATGTTAAATGACCCTGGAGTACAAGTAGTAGCATTAGTACCATCTGCAGGACCAGTACCACCACCTATCATGTTACATATACCATTACTAATTCCGTCAATGTACTGCTGAGGAGAAATCATGTGAATGTGTGTATCAAAATGCCCGGGAGTACATATTGTATGTTCACCGGCAGTTGCCTCAGTACATGCAGATACAAGTAGATTTCTATCCACACCATCCATCACTAGAGGATTACCAGCTTTTCCAATACCTGCAATTTTACCATCTTTTATACCTATATCACCTTTCACTATCCCAATCACAGGATCGAGCACTACAGCATTTGTAATAACAAAGTCTAAAGCACCTGATGCATTAGTTACGCCGGGTGTTTGAGCTTGACCATCTCTGAGTGTTTTACCACCTCCAAAAACACACTCATCTCCATGATATAAGAAATCCTTTTCAATCTCAATTAAGAGATCTGTATCGCCTAAACGGATCTTATCACCTTTGGTAGCACCAAATAAATCAGTATATTGTTTTTTTGTTAATTTTAAAACCAATTTTATTCTCTCCTAATTACCCATTCCTTTAAAACCAAAGAACTTGGCTTTTTCAATTGCAGATTTTTTTATATTCGTCGAATCCATACTTCCCATTGTTAAACCATTAAATCCAAAACAAACTCGTGAACCACCCAATTCACACAATTCGACTTCCTTTGTGTCACCTGGTTCAAACCTTACTGACGTGCCAGCTGGTATATTTAATCGATAACCAAAAGATTTCTCTCTAGGAAAATCAAGAACTTTGTTGATTTCAAAGAAGTGCGTATGCGAACCTATTTGACACGGTCTATCGCCAGTATGTTTTACAGTAATCTTTATGGTTTTTCTGTTTTCGTTGCAACGTACATCGCCTTCAGATAAAACATATTCTCCTGGTATCATTATAGCTTAAAACCTCCGTTTAAATTCAATTTAGAAATAATTTTAATTGTCATTTATAATTCACCTATTGAACTGGATCATGAACTGTAACTAATTTTGTCCCGTCTGGAAATGTAACTTCTACCTGTACTGTATGTATCATCTCAGGCACTCCCTCCATAACATCCGCTCTTTTTAAAACATTTCTAGCAGACGTCATTAACTCTGCGACTGATTTTCCTTCTCGTGCTCCTTCCACAACAAAATTGGCTATATAAGCAATTGATTCAGGATAATTTAGTTTTACTCCCTTTTGTTTTCTTCCCTCGGCAATTTGGGCTGCCGTCCATATCATCATTTTTTCAATCTCTCTTGGGGCTAACATCATGTTTAATTCACATATAACAAACCTAGTGAGTTATTTTAGAATTCAAAATAATAATCAATATATATGAACAATTACCACTATTAGCAATTTAGTCGATGTCGACTAAATCTGATGTCATTTGTCAGAAATTTTAACAGGTAAACACGTCTTTAACCAATAGACTGTTTTGTTGTAGAGACCATTTTTTCCAGTCGGGAGTATGAATTCATATTTTTCTTTCACTGTATGAATGATAAGTACATTTTCTTTTACAGCAGTGCCAAGCATATTAGAAACCAAAGTTTTGGTATCAGAATAAAATACCATTTTTTTTATATCCGAGTATTTGATGGAAACTTCGTCAGACGTGTCCGCTGCT
>JACDCB010000271.1 GCA_013694585.1 Candidatus Nitrosopumilus sp.
TCCTGATGCATGGTCCATCTGGTACCGGAAAAACAATGCTTGCCAAGGCAGTTGCTACAGAATCTGAAGCCAATTTCATTAGCGTTAAAGGACCAGAACTATTGTCAAAATGGGTTGGCGAATCTGAAAGAGGGATCAGGGAAATTTTCCGACGTGCAAGACAAGCCGCACCATGTGTTGTTTTCTTTGATGAAATAGATTCTATTGCACCTATCAGGGGAATGGAAGGTGTTAATGCTGGCACCGAACGAATGGTTTCTCAACTATTAACGGAAATGGACGGAATTCAAGAATTAAATGGCGTAGTTATAATAGCCGCAACCAACCGTCTCGATATGATTGACAGTGCACTACTAAGACCAGGTAGATTCGACAAGATAGTTTTTGTTCCAAAACCAGACATAAGTACAAGGTTAAAGATCTTGGAAATATATGCAAAGGAAAAACCATTAACAAGTGATGTCAATTTACAGAGAATTGCCGAGCTAACTGATGGATTTAGTGGCGCCGATATGTCCGCAGTTGCAAATACAGCGGTTTCACTAGTGTTGCATGAGTATCTTCAAAAATATAGTAGTCCTGAAGAGGCTACAAAACACGCAACGGAGGCACATATCACAATGAAGCATTTCGAGGATGCTGTTAAAAAGATAAAAACTCAAAGAGATATGAAACCAGGAGAAAAGGTTACGCTTTCTCAATACCGATGATAACCTACCCTTCCCTCCATATTTTCTTATTTTCCTCTAGGGCTTTTCTGCATAACTTTTGTGCATAACCTATAAACAAAAAATTAAATAAACTTCTTTTTTGTAGTTTTTATTATAATTGTATGCTGAGTCAATAGAATCTAGGAAAAAGGAAAGTCTTGCTATAATAGATCTTGGTTATAATTCTATAAAAATTTCTACTTATGATATTTATAAAAATGGGCATTACAAGAAGCAGTATCAAAAACAGGATTATGTTCAAATCGGTTCAGAATTGAATAGCAATGACAACATCATATCTGATAGAAATATTGATCGAACAATCAAAGCACTCGATAATTTTAAAAAAGATTTGAAAGAAAAGCACATAGATGTAGTTATTCCTATAGCTACTAGTGCAGTAAGAGATGCAGCTAACCAGAAATTCGTAGTGGATACCTTAAAAGACAATACTGGATTTCTGTTTAATATTTTATCAGGACCAGAAGAAGGATTCTTTTCATATTTGGGCGCTCAGTCCTATATGCATATCCCTAATGGCCTATTCTTTGATCTTGGTGGTGGTAGCCTTGAATTGATGTATGTTCAAGATTTTAGGATATTAAAAACGATTTGTTTGGATATGGGTGTCTTGAGATTAGCTGAAGAATTCGTAAATTATAATAGTGTCATAGAGGAGAGGAAGCACTGGCCCGATATTAGCTATAAAAGATTGGAGAAGTCACTGATTGAAAATATCCCCTCAATTGATCAATTGAGTTGGGATAGAGCATCTGATACAAAAATGGTTGCAATAGGTGGAACAATTAGAGCAATTTACAAATTTATATCAAAAATAATTGATTTAGCCCCCTCTGTTTATCATAGTCACGCAGTACTTGATAAAAGAATGATAGCCCTTGCAAATACTATTTTTCAAGGACTATCTATCGAAGAATTGTCAAATTTAAAATCCATCGACCCGGGACGAGCTAAAACAATTACAACCGGTAGTTTTATCGTAAAAATATTGATGAATAAGCTAAGTTTTAACAATTTATTGGTATGTCCTACTGGGCTTCGTGAAGGAGTGCTGGAATATTATCTTTATTTTAAAATGGATAAAAAATATCGTAGTAGGAAGAAATTCATTAAGGTAAATTGCGAGCCATTGTTTGCAATTGAAAGTAATAGAAAAAATACTTCATCTACCGTCTCTGATTCAACTATATCTATACCAGAACCTGATTCTTATGTTTTTCCAAGAAAGCTCAACTGCATAAAAGTTGACAAGTTAAAAGATTAGTAGAACTTTCAACTCATAACCCGATTGGGTCTTGTTCAATAAAGTATGTTGAATTAAACAATTTATAATAATCTCTATATTAAAATTTTACAATGGACGTTGAAGAAAAGATCCGATTAATTGAGAGGCCTCCAACAGAAGAAATAGTAGCATCAAATGAACTTGCTACATTATTTCAAACCAAGACAACTCCTAGACATTATATAGGATTGGAAATTTCCGGAAGATTACATTTAGGTAGCCTCATAGTAACAGGTTTTAAGATCAATGATTTTATGAAGGCCGGAGTCCAAGCTAATGTGTTTCTAGCTGATTGGCATACTTATATTAATAACAAACTAAATAGTGATTGGGAATTAATTTCAAAAATTTCAGATTATTATGAAAAAGCATTCAAATTTTTTTGCCCTGGAGTTAACATAATTCATGGTACAAAGCTTTATGAGGAAACTGATGATTATTGGAAAAATTTTGTACTTTTTTCAAAGCAAATTACGCTTGCTAGAACATTAAGATCATTAACCATTATGGGAAGAACAGAGAAAGATTCACTTGATTTTTCCCAACTACTTTATCCTTCTATGCAATCTGTGGATATCAAAGCCCTGGATTTGGATATTGTTCATGCAGGAACGGATCAACGCAAGATCCATATGTTGGTGAGAGAAGTTTTTCCAAAGTTAGGTTGGAAAGTCCCCACTTCTGTTCATCATCATTTGTTACCTGGTCTATCTGAGCCTGTTTCTGCTAGTGCTACGAGTGAATCAGACGATGGAACATCTGATGATGATTATAAAATCTTTAGCAAAATGAGCAAGAGTAATCCGTCGAGTAGTATACTAATTCATGATACTCAGGATGAGATTTTTAGAAAAATAAAAAAAGCTTATTGTCCTACGAAGATCTCATCGAACAATCCGGTCTTAGAAATCATTAACTATGTAATATTCCATCAGTTCGATGAATTTGTATTGGAACGCCCACAAAAATATGGAGGGAACATGTCATACTTCTCGTACGATGAACTTAAAAATGATTACGAACAAGAGAAGATTCATCCAATGGATTTAAAGGCCGCAACTTCTAGATACTTAGACAAAATTATTTCCCCTATTAGAAACTATTTGCAAAATGATAATCCAGTTACCATTTGATTATTCCTCATTTTACCTATTTATTTTAGAACCCAAATCATTAACTAGATTTTATTTGATATTTGTATTCCTTTTTACAAAGAATATATGTTCATTTTATTCTCTGATACCTGGGGCAATACATTCCAACAATCAGTTATGATTCTATACATGAGTTCACTTGATGGCGCGAATGTTTAGTCTTGTGTAATCTATACTATAGTCATTAGTTACTTCGGAAAATCCTTTATTACTCTTCTTAAGATGTTTCAAGAAACAATCTATAAAAGAATCTATGATTTGATTATCGTAATCAGAAGGCAAATATGATAGATATGGTTTCATTACCACCGTTTTCATAAATAGTCTATATTCTTCAAAACTCGAAAATTTTGCTATTTTTTTTGTTAGACTATTTTCAATCTTCTTAAACCCAACTCTTTCCATTATTGAAAACGTCTCTTCGGCTGCGGCAAAATTCCATGGATCTTCCCAATCATGAAAATAGCCTTTGAAAGCATTGCTTTTTCTTGTTAAATCTAACAAGGAGTGGACTATTCCTAGATTTCCTTTACCACCGCATTGAATTAAGATTTCTCCGGATTGCTTTAGTAGTTTCCAAAAGTTACTGAATAATTGATAATGATCTTTGATCCAATGTATTACTGCATTAGAAAAGATAACGTCTACTGGTTCTGGTAATTCGACAGTGGATAAATCTGATTTGACAAAAATTACATTTTCTTGATCCTTTAGATTAATCTTTGCATTTTCAATCATGTTTTGATCCAGATCGATTGCATAGATTTTACCCTCTTTCAAAATGTTTGAGATGATTTTGGTAACCCTTCCACTTCCACATCCTGCATCTACTAATACCTCATTTCCCTTCCATTTTCTTTTAGATAATAGTTCTAGTGCCCAGGTTTCTTGTATGGAGGAAACTTTGTGATAATTTTCCGCATCCCATTTCCCTTTTTCATGTGTTAAAGACCTCATTTGATATAGTTTATAACACTACATGGGTTCATTCTTAAAATTTTTTCTAAACCATTTTATAGGCTCAAATAGTAAATCCTCATATTTATGAATACGAGGATTATATATGCAGTTGGTATTGGTATAATAATTATTGGAGTAGTTTTTTACTTATTTAACATAGGATTTTTACCTCAAAATTCAGAATCAAACAATATGCCTGAATCAGTGGTTAATGGTACAAATGACGTATCGAGCCAGTCAAACCTGTCGTCACCATCTGGTTCAGCAGAAACGACAGAACTAACCCCTCAGCAACTCAACAGCCAAAATTTATCTTTATCAGTCAATTCGGTGAAAATAGTACCGGTAAACAATGAATCTCGAATGGAAGTTGTCTTCAATGCATATAATCCAAATAAGGGGGCAGCAATCCTTGAAACTGTTACCTATAATGTTTATCTTGATAATTTAAGGGTAAGTTCTGGAGATATAGGATCTAGAACAGAGGGATTTGTAGATTCTCTCGAATCAGTGTATACAATAATAGGAAATCAAACCATCGTACTTCGTGATAGAGAACCCTTGACCGAAGATGCAACTTCACTTTTTGATTCTCAAGGAAAATTAGTGGGTGCAATGGCAGATAATTCTAATTCTTCTACTTCACAAGCGTATGACGTAAATGGAACCTATTTCTATACTCTGAATCGGGGTAGCGAAGCACAAGTGAGAGAACATGAGTTCAACTTTCAATATCCCCTCAGTTAATTTTCCTACTTCCATCCAAGGTAGTTAAATTCACGATAAAAATAAACTAATATATCTGAAAAGCATTTCTAACGATTAAAATATAGATAGTCAAAAAACTAAAGGTACCTCACTATTCAATTAATTCATCTCAATCGGAACTGACAAAGGATAATAATTTAATTCGATTTATGGAGAAAAATAATATTGATACATTTGAAGATTTGTTGCTGAAATCTATAGAAAATGTTGAATGGTATTGGAAGGTCGTAAATGAGGATCTTGGAATCAAATGGAGGGAACCATTCAATAAGGTAGTTGATGTACAAAAGGGATTACCTTGGTGCGAATGGTTTGTGGGAGGAAAATGTAATATTATTGATAATATTATTCAAAGTAATCTCAATAAACACCCATATAAGACTGCATTTATTTTTGTAAACCAGGATGGGATAAAGGAGAAGCTCAATTTTAAGGAGCTGGAATTAAAGGTAAACGTATTTGCCAGTGCCTTAAGAGATATTGGAGTCAAAAAGGGCGACGTAGTAGGAATTTATCTTCCTATGAGAATGGAATCATTTGTAGCGATTTATGCGATCTCAAAATTGGGAGCGGTTCATGTTCCTATTTTTTTCCGGTTTTGGTAAGACAGCACTTGAACAGAGACTTGTTGATTCAAATTCTTCATATCTAATTACTAGTGATTTTTTTCAGAGAAGGGGCAGAGTAATTAATTTAAGAGCACATTGGGAAGATGTGTTATCCAATACTTTTGTAAAAAAAATAATTGATAATCCTCCTAATGATAGTGTGTTTTCCTTTAAACGAATTTATAATGAGGCATTTAACAAATATGATTCAAACAGGAAATTCGAAGCAGAGCTGATGGATTCTGGTGATCCATTGTTCATTTTATACACTTCCGGAACGACTGGAAAACAAAAGGTACTATTCAGACACACGGTGGATTTTCTATTTTTTCCGCTCATCAATCATCCTACTTGATAGATCTCAAATCTACTGACACTATTTTTTGGTATGCTGATATAGGTTGGATTACTGGTCAAACATGGATAGTTTATGGATCTCCTATAATAGGATCAACTGCTGTCATTTTTGAAGATACGTTGGACTTTCCTTATGTCGATTATTGGGCAATGCAAGTTGATGATCTGCATGTTACAATATTTGGAACTGCTCCAACGGCGATAAGACAATTCATGAGAAATAACCTTGATTTTTCAAAGTTCACTTTTCTTCTCTTAGGCTACTGGTTTCCACTGGCGAGCGATTGAATAAGGAAGCGTGGGATTGGTATTTTTCAAAAGTTGGGAACAATCGTTGTCCTGTTATAAATTTGTCAGGTGGCACTGAAATAGGAGGCGCAATTCTAAGCATGCCTCCATTCTTGGACAATATACCTACATCTGTGGGTGTACCTGTACCAGGGTTGGATGCTGATATCTTAAATGACAAGGGTAAATCTGTGGATGATGGATATCTCGTAATTAGGAATCCGTGGCCTGGGATGACTAAAGGCTTACTGAATGATGAGGAAAGATATCTGCACACATATTGGTCAAAATTTCCTAATATTTGGAGTCATGGTGATAAAGTTCGGACGGATTCACAAAATATGTGGTACATATCTGGTAGGGTAGATGATGTCATGAAAATTTCTGGACTCCGGATTGATCCTAGTGAAATTGAAGAAGTGTTAACAAGCTATTCAGGAATCGTTGAGTCAGCTGCTGTTAGCATCCCAGACGAGTTAACCGGTGAATCTGTATGTATTTTCTGTGTTTTGAATAATGCTGGTATAACAAACCAGACAAACTCTTCATTAAAGAAGGATCTTGAAAAACTATTAAGCCGGATTGGAAAATTTCTACTTCCTAAAGCCATATATTTTGTTAATAAACTTCCCAAGAATCGATCGGGGAAGATATTGAGAAGATTGATGCGTAAGAAACTCTTAGATATTGAAATTTCGAAAGATGACCTTTTGTTAGTCGAAAACCCCGAATCCCTTGGATCCTTATCCATAATTAAATCATGACTGCGTGAACACCACTAACTAAATTTTCCCAACCTTTGGTTCTACGCTTTATTTGAGATAAATAATAATAAATTCAGTGCTTGAATTGAGTAGAGTATTGTTGCCTGACCTATATCTGGATGCTATCAAAAATAAGGAAAAAAAGCTTTCATCCATCCACGGAGATGAATTTGACGATCTTTTAAAGATCGCATCTACTAAGTGGGTGGAATATGAACCTATAAAAAAACCGTCCTTTAGTGTGGGTGTTGATAGCAGCTGGAATAAAAAATCCTTTCAGGGAATCGATCTGTTTGTTATTGATAGCGTCGCAGTCAGCTCACATAATCATGTGTTGGGATCAAGATGGGATTACGGGATTTCTAACATTACCGGCGATTCTCTGAGTGCTAAAGCTATGAAAATGGAAATCGATCTAACTAAATCCGTATTGGATCAAAAACCTGATTATGTTTGTGTCGATGGATCCATAATATCTAATTTAGTTCATAACAAAAATGTATCTTATAGAGAAAACGTTCAGAGCCTCTTTGGTAATGATCAAAAGAGTGATGTTTTGTTTATTTCCAAAAATTCTACATCAAAAAATCAGTTCAAGGAATTTGGATCAAGAGCAGCTGATATTTATTATTATAATAAATTGGGCTATAAGACTGGATTTAGTCTTGCAAATAAAAATAACTTTATCTCTGATACTTTAGATGTAGTAGAAATATATGCAAGGCTTACTGCCTATGTTCCGTTAATAAAGATTGAAATCATAAATAGAACCAATATTACCAAACCTGAAATTCAAAATCTAGTTGATGGTTTGTGCTATCACAGCATCAAGGGATATCCTTATTGTCTAAAGCTTGCCCACCAGTCATGCAAAATAACCAACAATGATGTGAAAAGACTGGCTAGTCTATATGGATTTAAGAATGAGTTTGGATCAAGGGATTCTCTAAACGAATAATAGTCAAAAAAAATGAAAGTAAATGAAAGTTGATGTCTCAAAACATGTTTATTTTAACGAATATTTTGCACGGAGGTAGTGTAAATAGACAGTATTGGCTGATTTCATATTTTTCTTTGAGGATAATAATGTTTCATGCGATTTGCATTCTGGTACATTAATTTTCTAAATTTAAGGGGAAAGGGTCATTAGTCTGGAATATTTCCTTTAAACTAATGAAAAAATCTGCATTTAGTATAAAGGAATTTACGTTAATTCTCTTTGGCCTCGGATTACTTAGCGTTACATTGTTGAATAGCTCTTTTAGTGAAAAAGCTCTAGCATCAGCAAATAGTACAAATGTAAATTCATCTTCGGACCTTTCAAACCTCGATTTAGGAACTCCTATATATGTTGAGAAATATACTGTTCCTAAAAATGGATCAGAGCAATTTATAGGTAATGGTACACTCTTTGGATTGGACGTGGTAGTCGCAGAAGGAAATGCAACATTCGTATCAAGGGATAATAACACCGTTTTTATTCATGGAACGGCTCAATTGGCATTGAATGACGGAAACCAAACTGATGTTGCTCCATATACATTCGAAGCAATTGGATATTATTATGAGGATGGCAGTTTTGAGAATAATGGTGTAGCGATTTTTGATAACATATCGGTCGGCAAGTTGTCTGGGCTAAACAATATGGTAGGAGTGTTCAAAGGTAAATCAGATCCAAGTGGGAATGGAACTTTCCTAATGTGGAAATTAAAATAGATAGATCTGAAAAACCAATTAACCTTATTTTTCTTTGGATATTAAGCTAAAACAAAAAATTAAGGTTATCAAATGAATGAATACGACTTTTGTTTTATTTTTTGTTTTTTGCTGAGCAAAAAATTTTCTCATAAGTTAATATATTATTGTGGGAGAGTGGAAGCGTGCGGGGAAGGTTGAAATATATCGCCCAACGTTCTCAATAGAAAGAGTATACATTTTTTCTTTTATGAATTAAAAAATTTTAGGGTATTTTAAATTGGGTATTTATTTACTTGTTGATGCAGCCGCCTCGGTAATGAGTATTATCGTTTGGTCCTTGTACTGCATGACCTTCGCAAGCTCTATTATCAGAATTAAATCCTCCAGCATAGAATCCATTATCATTTTCACCCCGACAACTTCCAGTTCGGTGTAGCATACCGCCCATAGTCGTTCCTTCGTGAGATTGACATGTTATTGAATCTTGATTATCTACACTTGCATAAATTTGACTGATTGGCCCTATTCCTAGAATCATACCTGATCCTGACCCTCCAAATATCACAGTTGCGAATAGAATAATTTTTATCTCCATATTTGAAGAAAGGTGGTGCTAGTATTTCAGGATTGTATATAGTCATTTGATGCGAGTACTTGTTTGTTAATTTTGGTCGATACCCTTTTTAGAAATATAATTTCACTTCATCCAATATCGATGATAGGTAGTGGTTTGTTTGTCCAATCATGTATATCAAATGTTCCTTCCATGATTATATCATTTAATAATTTTCTAGTACTGGGTTATTCCCTTTCTTGCAACTGGATTGATAATTTCTCTGGAGAATCTCTTTTTCCATCTGCTATCATCATTAAAACGTCAAATTGTTCAGGGGTTCTTTGTACTTGTCTTGCCTTTTCATAATCAAAACCTGACATACCATAAGCCGATAGCCATCTACTTGATGCCTCCAACGCAAGATTTTCCCATGTATAGCCTGCATCGAATTGATGGTTCTTGAAAATTTTTCATTGAATTCAAAGTTTTTCCTCGAGATGGCTACAATCAAAACTGAAGCGTCTTTTGCCCAAACACGATTTCCTTCCCTCGGCTAATCTAGAAATTTATTCCGATCCTTTGTATCTCGTATAACATATATGAATCTCCATAGTTAGCTCTTTGAAAATGATGGGGGCCATCTTGCTGCTTCAAATAAGTTCATCAAAATAATATCATCATAGGAAAGGTAAAACCCATATTACCGAATCAAAAAAAATGCTTGTTGAAATCTAGATCATTTTTATATAGAACACTTATTTGCGTGAATAATATCTATCAAATAGGATATGGGGCGTTGGGATGATGGAAGATCTCCTGAAGATGGTAGATCTGGCAAAAAGCGAAATTTATTAAAATTAATACGCAGGATCATATTTGTTGGTTTTGCAGTGGTTGCAGCAGTTGTCTTATTCGTATATTTTTCAACAGCAGGATTGAATATCGAAATAATCCAAAGGGGAGGTCCTGTCGAAACAATAAGCGTAAAATTAAGTAACAATAATTTCAATTCTATCAATAACGTTACTGTCCAATTTGATAATGATCCAATTCAACCTTTAGGGAATATGGGACCATTTGCATCAATCTTCATATCTCCTGATGGGGGCGATTCTGATTTTAGAAAAGTTGTTGTAAAAGCTAATAACGGACAGATAGAAGCAATAAAAAATAGGTAGTAATTCTACATTCAAATTTCTGCCTATTCCTAATCCTCTTGTAATTGACTATTTGTCGGATTACTAGTGTACATGTAGTCAATGCTGGCATGTTGCCTACAGATCTAAAATAATTCATCGAATCCTAACCGCAAATTATTTCTGAAAATCTTCCAAATAAAAAACCAAAGAAAGAAGAAGTTAAATTAATAATTTAATTAGTATCAAAAAATTTTTACTTTCATTATCAAATTAGGCATAAGCTCCTTGGATCACATAAGAGTTCTTCAATTATGTGATGGTGTTCGATACTCTTACTGCCTCCAGAGGGTTCACCCATGTTATTGCAATTCGCTAAATGAATTTGTAAATGCAAGTTGCAATAAAGGGTTAGACACTTTGAACATAAGCATCTTGACTCATTTTTGCAATCAGGGAAAGTACATACCGATATAGAATTAAATTGATTTGTCCAGTCGTGGTTTGCCACTTTTATATTAATACACAATTATTGAATGGCTAAAGTAATATAAAAAAACAATGATTTTCCTGACAATTATTAATCATTTGAAGTATTTTTATAAATAAAATACAAATAATTGGAGATTTTATTGATAATTATTTAATCATTTACAGGCATTTTTTTGATGCAGGTGGTTTCACAATATTGAATAAAAGCGGCATTTTGTTTAATTAAATAAATGATTGCGCGATACCAGTACGTATTAGTCTATTTTTCCACAATATATGCCGAAATCAGTAAGTAATATATATATATAGAGTTGCTTACGATAGATCTCTATGGAATTAAATGATATATGTGAAAATTACGGGGAACGAATTTGTGACTGCGGATATTGTTGCCAAGATGGCTAGTTGGACACATTATTATGGTGCCATTAACGGAAAGTTATACTTCTATCCATAAGGGCGGCGAACATCGAATATTAATCATAAGAAACTAGACAAACTGGACCAAAAGTAATCTTTACGATCCTCTGGTGGATAATCCAAGATAGTTGGATTTTGTACTAATGCTGCTTGTACCTTAATTCATTGCCAAATTATCGACATTATCAATCAATCTGTAGACCACTTTTCTAATTCTATCTTTGTTGTTTTTAATCAAATGTCGATAATTCTTTCGTTCGTTACTTTAGTTGATCCTAATACTGATTGAAAGGGTGTTCTCAGTTCATGATCTATTTTATCCATAACTTCTATTACATTTCATCCAAAATTTAAGCTCATTCTTCATGTTCCTCTGTTTCCTTAGTTCTTCTTCATTTCTGTTTATCTTCTCAATTTGGTAGGTTTGTTTATTTTTATTTCAGACAAATCATAAGTGGATATTTATTTTTCAGAGATTCCAATTCTATAAAAAAAATAAAAAGTTTTTTTATGGGTTAGTACATATTAGATTTATCTATTTTTGTGCTGTCTTTTTTGTACTAATTACATGTGGGCAATATTTCCATACTAGCTCCTGGACTGTCTGAACAGGGTGTCAGTGATGTAACTGTTCCGACAATAGGTTGTCCTGCAAAATGGTGATCGGTATCTTCATGATCTACTGATATAGTTATAGTTTTGCCTCCACCTCCAATATTAATTGTTGATTCAACGCCATCCCAGGATATGACTCCATTAGAAACTACGTCCATATCTCCATCTATGTTTAATATGTTGTCAGGAGGTAGTTCTATTTCGCCACTTTAATCAAAATTCAGAAAATCATGTGTATGACTGGTGGTACCATTAAACCATGCCATGTTGGTGACAAAATTTTTCATTTCACCATTTTCTACTATCATATTCCAATCTCCAGTTGCATTCCAGGCGCTTGATGATGTTACGATGAAAGAATTGATTTTTCCATTTGCTTTAAAACTATAGATGGTATCATGTTGTGGTATTTGGAGTTGGTCTTGTACGATTTGTTGTGTAGGCTGTTCTTGCTGTTGTTGCTGTTGCACTGGTTGTTGTTGCTGATCAGTAGTAAATGACTGGGTATCCTCTCCAATTATTCCTGATTGAGGTTGAATTGAATTGCCTACATCGGGTGTGTTGACATTATTTGATTGGAATGCTTCGCTGGTCGATGATTGTGTAGGCTCATTGGTCAAGGACGTTCCATTCCCTGTATTTGCATCATTACTTGTTGTGAAATTATTACTAGTTGTACCAAATCCTGAGTCTGTATTGTTCTCACTTACCGTTGTAATCTGGCCCTTGATATTTGTCCATATAGGATCGTAATAATCGATTACACCAGCTGAATCAAAAGTCCTATTGTAAGACTCATTCGGACCAAAAAAATCTCCATAGAAGATATTTGTTGGACCTGCCTCGGGGGTCCCGGACACTATTTGATGATAAACCGAATCCATGTTAAGCCAAACAACAGAAGCTCCTACTGGTATTGTAACGTTAGATGGTTCTATCGGGTTTAGGCTATCACTATTAGTCACACCTGGGTTAATTGTAAGGGTGAATTCTCCTTCTTGAGCATTTGCTTCTGACTGAGCAAAACCTATAGTGCCAGTCAATAGGAAAATAGTAGCCAAAGTTATTTTTTGCGCGTTCCTATGTTTTAGTACATTTTGAGAACGAGCACATTCTGTAATAAAATTTGGAATATAGGAATTCATTCTTTGTTTACAGTTGGTTTTAAAGATCGAATTCTATTCTTAAAGTGATTATCTTAAAACCCTGGATAGGAAAACTAAGAAGGTTTTTACTTGGACCAGAAACCGTAATTGCATCATCAGCTGTGTTATCCTTGTTATCCTCAATCAGGTTCACATATGCTGCAGACTTTATAGGGTAGTGGAATTTTATATCTGCATTAACTGTTTTACCTTCAGTTTCATATAACCGTAATATAACTACTTTAGAGTCGCCATCAGGAGTAGAATCTTGTGGGAGTTTGAGAGTACTTAGGATTACATTCTTTGGTGATATAGACATAAATGAGAAACCATTATCTATGTTTGTATCAACCAAGGCGTCTGCAGGATCTGATTCGCTCGCTTTGTCATTCCAATTATTATGATCTTTGTTTGAAATATGAATGGCGGTAGGTTTCATATTGAAAGCTATTCCTTCTTTATAACTAGATGCATCGCGCCAATCTCCATCATGAGGAATTAGCGAATATTTGAAAGTATATGGTCTCTTTTCTGCTGCATCAGGTGTAGCGATGCATGGACCCTTGGTCCCATCTGCAGAAAGTGTTTCTACTCCTCTTAATAATGTGAGGTATATGCTATTGTCTCTAATTTCATGGGAAGGTATTCCAAAATGAGCTAGGGTAACTCCCATATCTTGTTCTTTGTTGGAAAAGTCTATCCACTCTAATGAAGGAAATGTACCACTGGGGATTTCTTTCCATTTCTTAAGTACATCGGGATCTTTGTTTAAGTAAAATAAATTAGTTGGTCTTTGGATAGCACCGAACTGTGTACCAGTCCAATAAGTGTATCCTTTAAACGGTACATCAAACTTAACTCTAATCCGCACATGAGGATGATTGTTTTCTATGTATGTTGTACAATCTATTCTTGATAACCCTTTGTATATGGATATTTCTTTCCTTACTGTCAAGAAACTATGCTGGTAAATAATCGTCGGTAATTTTTCATTAAGTCGATATGGCCAACGAATAGCGTAGTATTTATTATGAAACACTATTTTAGTTCTGATCTTCCCATTCAAAACACTGTATTTTTCTTTTTTGAATACTCCAAATGGTATACCTTCACCACTTTCTGATTTTATTATTCCAGTTACATCTTTATGATAGTACAAGTCCCCTAGTTCTTCTTCGATACGGACTTCATTGCCAATGAAATATAGTCGATCAGCTTTCATTAAGGTAAATATTCCAGTTTCCGCGTCAATTTCTAATGTGAAATCGTCAAAGGTGAATTTTGTCTCATAGGATCGTGGGTAGGCAAGCAGAGGTGATTGATCCATATTGTTATTCTTACCTTTTTCTTTCTTCCTGAATATTATTTCATATGCAGAAAAACCAAGAGATGGTATTCTTGCTATAAAACCTAATTGAACACTTTTTATTCCTCGATCTTTTTCATATAATTCTAAATCTAATATTTCTACATCAACTATTTCGTTACTATTCACTGTTCTGAGTTCCATGATCTCAATCGCCTCGTCAATGTCAAAGTTGATTTTTGCTTCTACCCATTCCTTTATGTCCCATGACACAGAATTGAACACTAAAATTTGATGAGATTTATTGTCCTGTCTAAATAGTATCTTGGATATTTTATTAATACATTCAAAGTGTGATTTTTTTAATGTATTCTCTAATTTATCAAATGCTGATCTCATCTCATCATATACTGAATCAATACCAGTACCTGGTAAAGAGTCATGCATTGCAAAAAATAGTGCTTGCCTCCAGTACTTTTTAAGGTCATCTGAATGATCATTTTCTTTTGATATCAAATGAAGTATCGTATTCCATCTTTCAAGCATGAGTAAGTAGGTTTCAAATTCTTTAAATCCCTGTTTGATCCATGATCTTGTTGAGGTGCTATCTGGGAATACGAATGATGCCTTTCCAGAATACATCTCTCCTTTTTTGATGGACATGTGGACGTTTTTCTCTTCTATTTCTTGTTCTAACGCCTCAAAGAATTCTGAAGGAGTCGACACCTTCATTATTGGATTTTCAATGATACTTTTGGCGGAGTCATTATACTTGTTGATTGTGTCGCATAACTCTGGTTGGGGAGGTGTAGAGCCACTGCCCGAAGGCATAAGAACGTGTCGTGTAGATGATTGTCTTCTAAGTTGTTCAAAAGTTTCATGTAATAGTGACAGATCTAATCCCGCTCGATAACCTAAAGGCATCCAGTGGGATAGTATAGATGTGCCGTCAATGCCTTTCCAATAGAATTCAGATACCAATGGCTCTGTTACGCCCCTTCTAAATGCGAAGTACTTATAACCACTTTCTTTTAGGATTTGTGGCCATTGTGCATTGTAACCGAATTCATCTGCACCCCAGGCAACTATGATGTCTTTTCCAAATTTCTCCTTTACATAATTTTTGCCTTCTAGAATTTCTCTGATCAATACCTCACCTGACGGTAGCATTACATCTGACATGAGATATTCTCCTCCTGCAATTTCTATTCGCCCCTCTTTGATGAATTGTTTAATTTCTGAAAATAATTCTGGATAACTTGTCTCAATATTTTCTAAGAGATAAGTCTGTTCAATAATAAATTTAAAGTCTTTTTCATTTTTTAAAATTTCAATAGCTTTTTTTATAATAAAGTTACAATTAATATCAAAATTTTCTTCCTTACTGAAAATCCAAATAGCATCATAATGACTGTGAGGAACGACATGTACAATAGATTTGCTCAATTCTATGATTTGTTACCTGGAGATATGTAAGTCTTACCTACCATTGATGAATTCTAATGAAATAGAAGATTGTGTGATACAGTGGGCATCTATGTAAATTATGTAGTATTTTTGAATGAAAGACTAATTTATGTTATAAAAAACAAAATGAATAGATATTATATAATTACTGAAAAGATTATAATAATTTATAGAATTCCATTTAATCTTATTTTTCTTCAATTTAATAGCACTCACCTATTTTGTCTTTCATGTGAACTTAACTATTCACGATAAACAGCGTTGATTATTGTAATTTAACTAACTATTTGATCGATTTTAGATGGTCGTGATTTATCTGATATTTGTTCTATTACGAATTATTTATTTACTATCACATTGCGAGGTTTGATACATATTACCTCAAGAGAAATGATATATGTCCGGCTCTGTCTTCTAATAGAACTGGAAGAAAAATCTAGTTAAATAGATGAAACTGTTCTAGAAAAAGATATCTACTTTATACAACGATATAGATGAAATGACAAGATGGCTGTAACTTAGTAGTTAAATTACTATATTGATTTCTAAATGGTCTCGCATCGATTAACATTCTATAATTAGTATCGACACATTAACGCCAATCATCAATTATATATGCGGTAGGAATGTTGTATCCTTGTTTGTTTCCTTTGTGCATAGATACTCCTTGGAACTCTGATTTGA
>JACDCB010000280.1 GCA_013694585.1 Candidatus Nitrosopumilus sp.
CCACTGACGAATCAAGCTCCACTGACGAATCAAGATCCACTGATTCTACAGACTCAATAGCACCTCAGAGCGATAAATCCAAGGACGAATCAAGCTCCACTGACGAATCAAGCTCCACTGATTCTACAGACTCAATAGCACCTCAGAGCGATAAATCCAAGGACGAATCAAGCTCCACTGACAAACCCTCAATTGCAGCCGGTGCAAAACCGGTAGGAATTACAAAGATAATATCTCCTAGCAATACAAATCCTGCAATTGAAGGCTAACACCTAGAATCAGAGGGTTACGATAGCCTAGAGTTACACTTTTTTATCTTCCATCTATCGTTTAAAACCCTACAACGAAAATAAGATCTGTAATCCTATCTCAAATTCCACATTTTTAAATATCGAACAATTAACACAAACTTCTGACATTCAAATGATCAATCCTCAGCTTGTATCGATTTATAGTTCCATTTTTTTGAAAATGTATCGTGCATATTGTACTATCCTTATATTTCATATAATGTCCCTGTCAAACTTGACAAATGTAGATAAAATTGAATATGGAAAAGATTGATGGGATTTTAGATATCCTTTTTTGTGAACTAAATTGGATGAGGAAATAGTAATGGAAGGGCACGAGTGAGGCAAATAGATTCAGGATTGGTATTTAATTAATACCATTAAGTGTAAAGAATATGCCTAAAGGGGATCAGCAGGATCAGTGTGAGCATATTGCGGAGGCCGATTTGGAGAAGTCAGGGAATACAGAGGGTTGTGAAGAATGTGAAAAAACTGGTTCTGATTGGGTGCATTTGAGACTCTGTCTAACATGTGGTCATGTTGGATGTTGCGACGCTTCGAGAAATAAACACGGTACAAAACATTTCAAGGATACTATGCATCCTGCAATAAGATCATTTGAACCAGGAGAATCATGGAAGTGGTGTTTTGTGGATGAAATATTTGTTGAATGATGTTTCAGATGCGATATAGAAGGCAGCGATCAAATTGGATTGACTGCTCCCAATTTAACAGCGGTCTATCCAATTGATGACTTGTTCTCTAACTTGTTAGCCTACTCCTTAAACCAGCCAGTAATGACAAGTGTATTTTTTAAAAAAACTGTATTGATTTATCTATCTTGAGTAAGCGATTAAGCAGCGGACTTTTCAACTCAGGTTATATGAGAATCAATAAACTATGAACAGATCTGATTAATGTATCTTCAAACAAATAAGGAACAGAATTAAGAAGGGAACCAAAATTATTCATTTTGATGTCTAGGTTAGGTCATGACAACTGTCCGTTTCCATTTAAAAGTTATATATTACTTTTAATTTCATATTTTTGTTATTCATAAAAATGGTCTTGTTCCAATAACCTATCTTTAAAAATTGAGCTGATTGATGAACTCTCCTACTAATAAGATATATTCTATAACGTTATTATTCTGGCTCTCCTGATTTAGAATCGTCTGGAGACTTCGACTCAGAATTGACATCATTTTTTCTTTCTGCCAGTTTTAATCCAAACTTTATCAAATAAGGCGCTAAGAATGTGGAAATCAGGGTGATAGTTCCTATAATGGGTAATATAAAGGAACTCACTACTCCAATGTCTATTCCACCCTTTGCTACAATTAATGACATCTCTCCTCCTCTTGATGACGAGAGACTTATACCAGTCTGCATAGCAGTAAGTTTGCTAAATCCTTGATATCTGGAGGTTAGGAACACGATAGCGAATTTTACGACTGAAGTGACGCCTACAAGCAATAGTGCAGGAATTATGAATACGGGTATCAAATTGATATCCATTAATGCCCCTACTGAAACGAAAAATAAAGCGACGAACATATCTCTGATGGGTGTTGTCAGGATGCTTGTAACAGCATGTGATTTTGATTCAGCTATTAATACGCCTGCAAAAAAAGCCCCAACCGCTACTGAAATCCCAAGCAAGTTTGAAACATATGCAAACCCAAATGCTAAACCCAGTACAGCCACTACCAAAACGTCACTCTGATTTGTCCTTGCAACAAAATCGACTAAGTGTGGAATTGTTCTCGAACCAATTATCAAAACTCCAGCAATAAATACTATCGTTATTCCTATGGGGATTAGGATTTCTACAATCGATATATTTCCTGTTACCGTGGTTGATTGCAATAAGGCAAAAATAGATAGTATTATTATGTCCTCGATTATCAGAATTCCTAGAGTAAGGTACGAAGCTTCCTCTCTTAGGATTTTTAATTCTTCTAATACCTTCATTATCACCACTGTGCTAGAAACCGATAACGCTACTGCCATAAACAGGCTATCATAGAAAGACATGTTTAGCGCCTGGCCCACAAAGAACCCCGCAATCAGTGTTCCAGTTTGTTCTGCTACCGTGATGATTGTGGCTCTCTTACCTATCTTCCTTAGATTTCGAATTGGGAATTCCATGCCGACGGTAAATAGCAGTAAAATTATTCCAATTTCTGCAAACAAGTTTAAAACTTCTACATTACTTATAAAACTGAAAGGGGGAGTATGTGGTCCTATAATTATACCTGCCCCTATATATCCCAAAATTAGCGGCTGCTTCAACTTATATGAAATAATCGTCATTACCGCTGCGATTATCATTATTGTCGCAAAATCTTGTAAAATTTGGGTTATTTCTATAGCCACAATAAAAATTAATATATATATTATATAAATAATTGTAATTGTTTACTTGATATTATGCTAAAAAGAGGTGTAAAAAAGGAAGAATCTGGACAACGAAAAAAATTGGTAAAGGTTATGAAATACTGCTTCCCTTTACCGTCTATTATGGGGTAGATTCGACCACTTTAGTACAAATTTGTCTTAAATACATCTCTATACTGTCATTAACTGGTAAACTTGGTCATAATTTATTAAAATCCCATGTTGAAAAGAATCTTGGAGAAATTTCTACTAGAACGTGATTGCCTTCTTTAGCACTTTCCAGAATCGTTGTGGCTAGAGGATGTTCAATAGTGTTGAGGTATTTTAATATTATTTTCTTAATTAATGACATTGCTTTGTTAGGGTCTTCTATCATCTCAACTTTTCCTTTACCTTTAATGCCTTTATATGGAAATGTCTCATCGTCTATGGAGAAATAAATGACATTTCTTTTTTTTAAGTTTTGTATTTTTTTGGAATTTCTTGGAGTTACTACTAGGAGTTTCTGACGCTCCTTATCGTAGTCGAACCAGATTGGTTGTATATTTGGATCTCCTTTATCGTCTATCGTTGCTAATTGCAGGTTTAATTTATTCTCTAAAAACTTTTCAACTTCGTCCATATTCATTTTTGTAGTTGGCGTTATTGCACCAATTATGTTCATAAAAACATGACCAAATTAGTTAATTTAAGCATTTAAAATTTAAACTCTAGGTAGGGATGCAGGTTTTTTCCCAATGAAAAATAATTGGGAATTACATCAATAAATTGCTTCACGAAAGTGTGATCTAAATTCAATTATTCAATCTTTTATTAATCCTGGTTAGGGGAGCTTTTCTCCTTCCGCAGTTATTTTATAATGGTCGACATTATTCGCGCTAACGAAAAAATCGAAATCTCTTTCATATCCTGGTTTAAAAGTCGATGAAGCGGGGGTAATGAATCTGCTGGTTTCGGAAACTGTGCTATTATTAGAATCAAATAGTTCCACCAACACTTTTACATCCCTAGCATCGAAAGTCGAATTATTGATAGCGGTGCCTATAACAGATATTAATCCAGTAGGACTTTCCCCTACTTCAATTTCTTTAAGCTCAAGATTAATTATTGTGCTTGAAAGTGAATTTATCATTCCTTGTTCTTGCGAGTTACCTGGGTTCACTGATAAATTTACTAGAAATATGATGACTAATAGAACATTTAGTTTCAAAATGAAGGAATTTATTATTATATTCGCTCTTTTTCCTCTCCCTGCTTAATATTTCATACCGTACCCCAGATATGAATTGTTATCCGGAAGGTAAAGTCATATTTACATGACAAAACTTTATAGTTTTTATATTAGAGTCTAAGAATGAGTTAATCGTGCAGTAACTGAATCTATGAGATTGCGAAAAGTACAACTATCATACATGAATATTGAAGAGTTGATTTATTCGATAAATGATCAATTGTCTTCCTAAAGTAAGAATTTCTCTGAATTGATTTTTGCTGGTTTCTGGAAACACAGTAAAACTGGAGAGATCCTTAAGAATTGTATCTCATTTAGGCTCGGTTTCCGTCTTCTACTTCGATAATTTGGTCATCTGGATATTTGACCACCTTAATATTACAATGCTTGCACTCGTAGTACTGAATGTCATGCCTATGACTAATAGATCCATTCAACCATATCATCATATTTCCGCATCTTAAACAAGACATAGTCATAAACATGTGTGACAAATCTGTGATATTAAATTCTTTTGATCTTTTCCTACTTAATTTCGATTAGAGCATCGTATAAACAAATATTTGTAAATCGTAACAATCTGTTAACTAAAGGCAATTCGCTATTTACACAATCATTTATATAATAAGGACAAATGGTAAAATTATGAGTTTGTATCCCGAGCTTAGAGTTATGAACAGTGACAATGTACCAAAACTAGCAATTGGTATCTTAGCCGTTATAGCAATTTTTAGTATTTATATAGTAGGATACGATCAAGGACAGTTTTTTAGCATGGTACAAGGAAGCGAAGCCTTTGACACAATGTTGCTTCATGAGTTTACTCATGATGTAAGACACACTGCCGGTTTTCCATGTCATTAACATCCTCCAATTCTTTTCTTTTTAGTCTGGTATACTCATAGACAAAGCAATATTTCGTCTATTTTTCAAAGCGATTACTGAGATATCTGCTAAATACCGACTTTTTTCTTGGATATAGTATAGTAGCTTATTTCGTTGTCTTTTAACCAGTATTTCTACGTTGTAAAATATATATTAAAATTGTATATGATAGAGATCGTAACCATGGGTAAAAAAATAAATGTTGCAATTGCCGGTGTAGGAAATTGCGCTTCTGCTCTCGTTCAAGGAATTCACTATTATGATTCTAGTTCATCCTCTAAGGATTCTGTCGGTCTTACTTCATTTAACCTTGGTGGCTATGAGCCAAGAGATATTAATTTTGTTGCTGCGTTTGATATTGCGGAATCAAAAGTGGGAAAGGACCTGTCTGAAGCTATCATCTCACCACCTAACAATGCTTTGCAAATTGTTGATGTTCCTCCTATTGGAATTAAAGTTCAAAAGGGTAACGTGCTGGATGGAGCAGGAAAGCATTTTTCAGAAGTAGTAAAACTTTCTGATGAAACGAAAGTCGATGTTTACAATACACTTAAAGAAACACATACTGATATCTTGATTAATTATTTGCCTGTTGGCAGTAGAGAAGCTAGCAAATATTATGCAGAAAAATGCCTTGAAGCAGGTGTTTGTTTTATTAATGCAATTCCAGTTTTCATATCGTCAGATTCTGCTTGGCAAAAACGCTTCGTTGAAAAAAATGTTCCATGTGCAGGAGATGATGTAATGAGCCAATTGGGGGCTACTGTAGTACACAAGACATTGGCAAAGTTGTGGGTGGACAGAGGGGTAACGATTGATGAGACATATCAACTAAATATTGGTGGGGATATGGATTTCTACAATATGTTAGATGAAGACCGATTGGAAGACAAGAGAGTTAGCAAAACTTCAGCGGTACAGGCTATGATACCTTATGATGTGCCGATGAGGATAGGTCCATCTGATTACGTTAACTTTCTTCATAACGATAAAGTTTGCTATATTTACATGAAAGGTAGATTTTTTGGAAAAGTACCTTTAGAATTAGACGTGAAACTACGTGTCCCCGATGCATATAACAGTTCAGGTGTAATGATTGATGCAATTAGAGGAGCCAAGATCGCACTTGATAGAAACATTTCTGGACCTTTAGAGAGTATCTCCGCTTATTGTTTTAAACACCCTCCAGTTCAAATGTCATATTCAACCGCGAAATCTAATTTCATTGATTTCATAGACGGAAAAAAGGAACGATAGACTAGGCGTTTAGCTTATTATCCACGACCTAATATCCCCATTGATTTTTAGACTTATTTTAGCATATATGTTGGCTTTGCTAAATCAGTTATATCTATCCAACATTTCGCAATCTTATCAAGACAAGAGATACTGTTTATCATTGCAATAGAATATGTATCGTTTATTACAATCTCTTTATTAGATGTTATATGCTTTTTTAATTCTGAAATTGATTCTTTAAATTCTTCATAGTTTTCATTTACCTTAAACGCCTTATCCCTGCTTGTACTTGTAAAAGCTTCGATGGAATAGTGCTGCATTTCTTCGAGCGAGTATCCAACTTTCCTAATCATGTCGGCGATCTGCTTTTTTTCCTTAAGTTCAGACAGGTAAGATATTAGTTCTGCTATTAAATCTCCTGCAGTTTCTAGAAAATTAGCTGCTATCCTGTAATCAAGCATATCAATATTGCTTAGATTCAGGCTACTCGCAAGTTTTTTGTTCATGATCGCTGTTCTTATTACTCTGACTAGAAGGAAATACTGTCTGTCTATTTCATCGTCTCTGCTATCAATTTTTTTCTTTAAATCGCTTCCAAAACCTTCACTAAGTGAATGAATTGTTTCCTTGAACATTCCTGCTATGATTGAATTCATCATACTCAATATTTTCTCGATGTTTAGAGTTTTAGCATCAATTAAGAATTGAAGATGTATGTTGTAGCTATTCTCATCAACAATTTCTAATCCAATTAATTTTCTGGTAGCCCTTTTTATTGTTTCACTGTCTTCAAATGATATTTGATTCTTCGAGTGTATATTTATCATGTTATACCCTAGCAGATAAGCGCCAAAAATTTTATTTAAAAGGATTTTTATTAATTTATCTTTAATCTCTACCTGATCAGCAATATCATTTTTTGATTGTTGGTTACCATCCTCCTGTCCATATTCAAATTCTATTATTATTTCTTCGTCCTGGTAGTTAGTATAAATTGAAACGGTGTTGTCAAGATTAGTTTCTATGGTTATGCTCTTTCCTTTACCTAGAGAATTTTTCTTTATCCAATCACTTGGAAGCGATATCAGAATACTACTGCCGATTTGTTGCAGTATTCGAGTATATATTGTCATAATTTGTATATATCAATATAAATAAATTATACTATATTTTTATATTTACTTTTGAATTTAATAGAATGTAGTGGTTTTAGTTACTCAAGTTCCTGTGGCAATGGCAAAGGCCTATAGTCCTGGTCACATTACTGGTTTCTTTGCCACTCCGGCATCACATAATTCCACATTGGATCCCAAATTTCGCGGATCTACGGGTGCTGGTTTTAGTATTGATAAAGGAATTACATCTACTGTTAAAGTATTCTCTTCGACTGAAAAAAACTATGAAATAAGACTAAACGGGATCCCTAATTTTGAGCTAAAGGTATCAAATTTTGTTGTAGCGCATTATTTGCGGGTAGTCCATGATCCTGTTTTTCTTTCAATTGAGCATGATTCTGATTTGCCTATTGGGTTTGGGTTAGGATCGAGTGGCTCGGCCGCCCTAAGTCTTTCTTATGCTCTCAATGAGGCATTAAAGACCAACTTAACCAAACTTCAGGCTGCTCAAATAGCACACAACGCCGAAATAGCTTGTAGAACTGGATTGGGGACAGTGATATCGGAATTTACAGGGGGTTTTGAGGTACGTGTGAGTGTTGGCGGACCTGGAATTGGTAGAGTTATCAAATCTGAATTGCCGCCAGACTGGTGCGCAATCATTTTATGCCTTGAGCCCATTAAAACGGAACTGTGGCTAGATAAGTCCATTACTAAAGAGAAAAAACATTCTTTGAATCTTTTAGGTAGAAAAATGATAGATAATCTACATCAATATAATAATGTCGGATCATTTCTTGACATGTCTTATCAATATGCATGTGAATATCATTTGGATAAGGGTAGATGTCAATATCCACTACTTGTTCTGCAAGCAGAAGGCGTTAAGGCTAGCGTGGCCCTATTTGGACATACCTTATTTACCCTGACCGCAAGAGACAAGCTCCCTAAAATCGTGAGATTATTAGAACAATTTAAGGGACAATTACTAGTGTGTAGCGTTGATAATTTGGGTGCCAGGCTGATTAAAAAGAATGACTAAGATATGACAAGGAAAATAGTATTAAACGAGAATCATCCAAGGTATTTATCCTTGCTAACGCGAGAAAAACTGGTAACAGGTTTTAAGAGGGGCCTAGTAGCATCAGAGGGTCTGATTGCTCACGGAAGGGGGGAATGCTTTGACTATTTGCTAGGCGAATGCACCACAGAATCAGCTAGAGCTGCCATAAATGTTGCTTCTGCCATGCTATTACTTGCTAGATATCCAGTAATTTCTGTAAATGGTAACGTTATTGCATTGTGTGCAGACCAGGTATGTGGGTTAAATCGATCTCTAGAACACTCAGTCATTGAAATAAATCTTTTTTATTATACCTGGGAGAGAGAAAAGTTGATTTCAGAAGAATGCAAAAAATATGGATTGACACAAATATTGGGTACTGACCCAAAAAATCTTGTAAGCATTCCGGAACTAGAGAGTAACAGAAGACTTGTCGATCGGGATGGGGTATATAAAGCTGATGTTGTCTTTGTACCTCTGGAGGATGGTGACAGAACGATGGCCTTAAAAAGGATGAATAAGAAAGTCGTCACTGTGGATTTGAACCCACTTTCAAGAACTGCATTGTCATCGGATATAACAATAGTCGATAATATTGTAAGGGTACTTCCCCAACTTATTGAACGCATTGAATATCATAAAAAATATTCAAGTGAAGATGACCTGAAGGAACTTGTAGAGAGCTTTGATAATCTGGATGGCTTAAGAAAGACACTTGAAGTAATGAAATCTAAACAAGTGTCCGTTCTATAAAAATGAATCACCTATTCATTCAATTGGGTTTTTTAGACGCTTACGTTGGAAGTTGTGACTTGATCTGATTTGATTCCAAACATCAGCGATCTACAACAAAAAAAGAAAAAATGTGAAAAGATCACTGTAGTAACTGCTTACGATTACACCACCTCAAGGATATGCGATGAATCCGGAGTAGATGTATTGCTAGTAGGTGACAGTGCGGGTATGGTTATGCTGGGATACCCGAGTACAATTTCTGTTACTATGGAAGAGATGATGGTCTTTTGCAGAGGCGTAATTAATGGATCAAACAATACAGTAATCATTGCCGACATGCCTTTTGGGTCCTATCAGTTTGATCAGTCATTGGCTTTCTTAAATGCTATAAAATTTATTAAATTAGGTTGTCATGCTGTAAAAATTGAAGGTGGTGTAGAAATTGTTCCCCTCATAAGGAAACTTACAGAATATGGGATCCCAGTTATGGGGCATATTGGATTAAAGCCTCAGACCTCATTATTGTGGGAGGGTTACAAGGTGCAAGGCAAGACTGCTGATTCTGCTATTGCATTGCACGAACAAGCAATAGAAATAGAAAAAGCTGGAGCCTTTAGTTTAGTACTAGAACTGGTGACCAGGCAGGTGGCTGAACAAATCTCCCGCTCTCTAACCATTCCAACGATTGGAATAGGTTC
>JACDCB010000039.1 GCA_013694585.1 Candidatus Nitrosopumilus sp.
GTTGACACCGTGGTAATCTATATGGGAACAGAAAAGTTAGAATTGATCATAAATAAAATAAAAGGAGGAAAAATTAATGATAAAACCCTAGTTGCAATAATCCAAAACGGTACCTTAAAGAATCAGACAGTAATTACGGGCAGCTTGGGTAACATAGTTAGTTTAGCAAAAGAACATAATGTAAAACCTCCCGCCATAGTCATAATTGGAGATATAGTAAATCTTAACAAGAAAATCAAATGGTACATTCAAGGAACCAGAGTAGAATCATGATTATAATCAAAAAGAAAGAGTTAACCCAATAAATTGGAAAAAATAATCATTGTGATTACAAATGAAGGAGTGTTGATGAATGATATCCAAAACCAAAACATTGACCAGGTTCATTCAGACAAGATTGAACTAATTGCGTTACCTACTATATCAGTCAATAAAATCGATTCACAAGAAGTAAGAGAATCTTTTAAAAGACTCAGTAATGGCTTGTATAACTATTGTATTTTTTTGAGCTCCAAGGCAGTCAAAATATTTTTTGAAATGGCAAAATACGAACACAACTATGAAAGAATCATCAAGGAGTTAAATAAAATAAACATAATAGTAATTGGACCCAAAACCAAAAAAATATTGCGAGGGTACGGATTTGATTCAAAGATAGGATCTTCTACCAATATCATTGATAAGAAATATTCTTCATCGGAAATAATCGAGTTTTTAGAAAACTTGGAAAGAGAATGTAAAACTAAACATCCAAAAGAAATCCCAAAAATCCTGATGCCTCGAAGTGCAGAATCAGTAAAGTCTAATAATTATATCAATACGAAATTCAAATACATAATATTGGACCAAGTTTTCTTTTATGAAACAAGAGAAAACAAAAATGTATCAAATTCGGAGGAGTGGAAGAAATTAATGGAATTACCTAATCGCGTTGAAAAAGCTTTTCTGATTTTTACAAGTCCCTCTACGGTCAGATCTTTTTTTAAAATAATTTATCATCAATTCTCTCAAATATCGGATCGCAAAAGTGAAAGAGAAGTACTCCAAGCTTTAAATGTAAACAAGGTGGTTTCCATAGGACCAAAAACTTCACTTGAATTAAAGAAAAACAAAATAGATTTTACGGAATCATCCGAATATACAATAGATGGTGCTCTGGAATCGTTACTTCGATTGATCAAATAGTGACCCATCTTAAATGGTTATAATAAAAGAAACGTCCAAAACACAGATAAAAAATGTAACGACGGATAAAAATTATATCAAAATTAACAGCTTGTTTTTTTCCCTTTTTATCGGATAAACCTCAAGTGGTTTTTCTGCAGGCAGGTTCAATGCACTACCACTTTTTAAATCAAAAGACGATAAATGTAACGGACATGTTACAGTTCTTTCAGATTCATTCAAAATACCCCCAGTCAGGTCAGCGTATGCATGAGTACAAATACGATCCGAGGCGCAAAATTCGCCGTTTAGGTTCAATATCATGATTTTTTTGTCTTCATGATCAAATTCGTCCATTTCCCCTTTCTTTAATTTGAGAAATTGGGAAACATCTACCCATTTTTGTGTGCTTGTCAATTTATAACACCAAATTCAGATATTGAAAATACAAATAATATGGTAAAGGTTCATCATTCAAATTTTTTCTTTACCTGTATTTGTAATGTTTCTCGAATATATCTGCAGTTTCTTTGTATCTTGATTTTTCTACTTCAAGAATCTGTTCCATGACCTCATCACCCTTTAACATTAGAGGTTTTCCAGTCCACTTGTTCTCAAACAAATAACTTATCCAAGCACGAATGAATGGACCCATTTTTCGAGATAAAGGTTCTACGAACCCGTTTATTATCTCCCGCTTAGCACTTTCTCTATCCAAACCCTTACACATCAAGTAGAATATTTGTTCTTCATCAATCTGAGATACGGAAGCAGAATGGGTAGCTTTGACTTCGTTGGTTTCAATCTCCAATCCGGGAATAGCATCGGCCTGGGCGCCTTTATTTAATAAAATTGCATGTCCGGCCAAATAAGATTCTGAAGCTTGTGCATCCTTCCGAATTTTTATCATCCCTTTAAATAAGGACTTGGCGGCATCTTTTACAATTGATTTAACCAGCACTTTACCTTTAGTACTAAATCCAATATGATCAAGATTAGATGAAATGTCAAATGATTGATTGTTTGTACCAAAAACTATTTCTACATCTTCAGCTCGTGCACCTGAACCTTTCATAACGCTATCAGTCTTGAATCGACAAAGGCGTGCACCAAACATTCCAGAATACCAAGACATCTTGGCGTCCTTTTCAACAAAGGCCTTTCTATTAGCTACACAGACAGTATCAGAATTCATAGCTTGTAATGTAATGAACTCAAGTTCCGCCGCGGGTTTGACGATACATTCAAGAACCTCAAAATAGCATTCTTGTCGTTTTTCGCTTGAATTATTTCCTTGAGTTTCATTTTTTGACTTTGATAATTCATGGCTTGATGATGAGGATGATGAGGATGATGTAGAAAATGTGGGAAATGATGAGTACAATTCTTGTACTATTGTTCCTTTTGAGCCTTCTTCAGCAATAACGATATTTCTACAAATTGATGATGTACAATCATCTTTTAAAGAATATACGATTCTAATCGGTTCCTCAATCATCAAATTCCTTGGAAGGTAAATAAAGAATCCAGATTGAAAGGCAGAGGAACCTAATGCGAGAAAACGATCTTCTTCGTAATTGATGGAGTTATCTAAAAAGTACTTTTTCACTAGTTCTGAATTGTTTTTTAAGGCGTCCTGAATTGTAGAAATAATTAAACCTTTTTTAGATAATGCCTCTGGAACAAAAATATGTGCAACAGAAGAACCTATTAAAAGTATACTTGGAGAAGACTTTATTTCTTCTAGTCGCATTTCAAGGTCCTTTGAAATAGAATACGTGTTCTCGTTAGAAAAATAAACTTTGGTTGGTTCTAAAACAGTTAATCCAGTGTATTTAGAATACAATGGTGAAACTTCATTAGGCAAGCCGGAAAACTTGGATAAAATCGCCTTTCTAGAAGACAACATCCACTGGGGTTCACTGTCATTTTTGGACAGTATTTCATGTACATTATTTTCTGAAAGCAATGATAATGGAATCATTATGGATCAATCTTTATGAAAAAATAAAAAGGCAAGTAATGAAACTAAACTAACATTAACCTACCGAACCTTCCATCTCCATTTTTACCATTCTATTTAGTTCTACAGCATATTCCATTGGGAGTTCTTTGGTAAATGGTTCCATAAATCCACCTATAATCATACTCAAAGCATCAGATT
>JACDCB010000078.1 GCA_013694585.1 Candidatus Nitrosopumilus sp.
GTTGAATCACTATTGCAGCACATAACTGATTCAGATTATAAGATTCAAGGACAAAAATCTAACTCAAAATCAAAATCAATAAGAAATGTGTCATCATTACATACTGGAACACGAGATGATGTTTCATTTTGTTCATCCGAGGAATACAGAGGCATGCTCTCTATTTCACAATCAAATGCTGGTGTAATACTTTGTAAAAAAAGTATGGAGGGGCTGGTATGTCCAAATCACAAGGAAGGACAACTATTGATATTTGTTGATAATCCTAGACTTGAATTTACAAGACTTGCAAAGCGAATTACCCTTAATCCGCCTAAGGTTGGTATATCCAAAATTTCTGTTATAGCAGATTCAGCTAAGATAGGGAGAGATTGTTATGTTGGAGACTACGTAGTAATAGGCGATGATTGTACAGTTGGCAATAATACTATTATAGAATCAAAAGCAAATTTGCAAAATTGTAAAGTAGGAGATAATTGCTCCATTCAACCAAATACCACTATAGGTTCTGATGGATTTGCATTTGAAAGAGCAGGTGATACTTTAGATCTTGAAAAATTTCCTCATTATGGTAAGGTAGTGATAGAAAACGACGTAGAGATATTTGCTAATTGTTCTATTGCACGAGGTTCGCTCTCTGACACGATTATAGGACAAGGAACCAAAATTGATGCTTTATGTCATATAGCCCATAATGTTGACATTGGAAAAAATACTGAACTAACAGCTGGAACAATAGTAGGAGGTAGTACTTCTATTGGCAATAATTGTTGGTTAGGGCTAAATAGTACTATAAAAAACAAGATAAAAATAGGCAATAAAGTAATTGTGGGTTCAGGCAGTTCTGTTATCTATGACATTGTAGATGAAGACATTGTTGCAGGTGTACCAGCAAAATCTATAAAAAAGAAGGTAACTGCTAATAAAGAGAAACTCTTTTTGATGGCTGGACAACTAAAATCTGACTTTATACATTAAAAACACATTTAGGTTTCTATTGATTTTGTATTTGCTCATACATCTATGTCCAATTTATTCATAGGTTTCCTCACGTCTTTTTCCTACTTTTGGGATTCGAGGTACTATTAGGGCAAAAGCTATTGAAACTATGGCTATGAAGTAAAAGTTAAATCCTATCGCCATTCCGATTGCACCGGAAAACCATATACTTGCTGCTGTCGTCAAATTGACTACTTTCTTATTTAAGATATTGTCTGAATCTTTGTGGTCAAATAATTCCCCTTTTAATATTATTCCAGCCCCTAAGAATCCTATTCCAGTCACAATCTGGGCAGCGATCCTCGATGTGGAATTGGGGTCAACTAGTGCAGAAATATATGTAAATATCATAGAACCACCTATCACAAAACAATGGGTTCCAATCCCTGCCGCTTTACCTCTTGATTCTCTCTCTGCTCCAATCAGAAAACCGGCCAATAGTGACAACCCCATACCTAATGCAAAATCAAGCTCGTTTATGCTAAATAGCCCTGGAACCATTGAACCTGATAACGTAATGCAACATTATATTTAACTTCATTATTCCCTAGTCATAAAATAGAATTATTTTTAGTTCTGGTGTGAACTGATAATTTCATATATAATCGTTTGAATTCAAACAGAATGCAATCGGGCTTGGTTAGCAACGTAGTGATTTCTAGTAATATAATGGTAATGCAGTGACTGTTTGATTATTCTATGAACAAACACTTTTCTACATATGGAGTATCTAATCAGGCTGCACAGAAACAGGGAATCAGACTTTGATATAGGATTCACTATTACAATAACTTGACCGATCTGTATACATGAAGAGAATCAAGTTGAGATCTTATTCTTAGGCTAATTCCAATATTTTACTTTTGATAGCAAATAAATAGGAACTTCATCCATCTCGTAGTACTATTTGTTCTGATTTTCGTATTATTTCATACACGCATTTATTTTCCGTTTGACGGGTGTTTAAAGGACTAGGCTATTAGGTCTTTCATTTATAGGAACAAAACCTTGTATCAAAATTTTTGGTATTTATTATAGGCTCATGTCAAGAAAAGCATTATATGATTTATCTGATTATGGAAGAACTGTGGTTTTTGATAACCCCAATAACAATTATCTGCCTTATACCGATATAATTCATTGCGCATTTGAATACTATAGAGAAAGATTAAAGCGAGAAATTAAGAATGAGCGCGAAAACGGTAATAACTTTGCTCTCATTGATTTCTTTGAGCGACTCGAAAAGACATTGAACAAGTCTAAAGACTATTATCTACAAAATATTGGTAACATTATTGGGACTTCGGAGAATCCTAATAAACATCCGCATATCGGTATCCTTAGAAGTGCGCTATTTGTTTATAATAAGGATCTGGACCGCTGTAATGATTTACTAAAACAGCAGTACAACTTATATCCTGTGGGGGAAGGCTCCATAAAAGAGAAATCATCTTTAGTGAAAGAAATATTGGATAAAATTATCCAAAGACCTGAATCGTCTGATTCGAACTAATTTTTTCTTGGTGATTTTAACGCTTACGTGATATAGTTGTTATTATGATTAACAGTCGCATGAAGGGATTTTGAAGCAATATGTCATATCATCGTTATCCGGCCTGCCTTCATTCTTATACTTTCTCTGCTTATTGTAATCCTAACAAACATTTTACCGATATAAACTGGTTATTACACTTAGTAACAAATATAACGTTAAGCAAACAATCAAGTCTAATTCTTAATTAGGTTTTTTCTAGTTTTTATGGCGTGACAATTAGGACAAAGTGCTTGACAGTTATTTTCTCTATTGTCCGATCTATTGCCATTTTTGTGATGATAATCTATGACAGTTAAATTCTTTCTACAGTATATGCATCTATCATTTTGCTTTCTTAAAATTCTTTCTCGTGTCACTTGAGAAAACCCTTTTCTAGCCTTATTCGTACTTTTCTTCAACTTTTTAAGAGTATTCAAAACTATTCCAGTGGCCAAGATTGAAAATAAGAGTATAACTGATGAAGGCCGGACTAGAAAATCAAAAACCTTTGAAAAAAATATTACGATGAAATTACTTGGTTCGACATTGCCAGAAAAAGCATTAACAAATACGTCTAGATTACTATTTGTATTAATGATCTGATTTGAACAATCTTCACCAT
>JACDCB010000130.1 GCA_013694585.1 Candidatus Nitrosopumilus sp.
CAATATGAATTGAATTAGTTGAGTTAGTCCAATGATAATATTGAAATATCCTATAGTCAGAAATATGCTGTGGATCTTACAATAAAATGTAAGCATTGTGGCTTTGAGCATACATCAAATCTGTATCGAGAGGACGAACATACCATTGAAGAAAAGACTTCTAATCCTGAAAGTTGTCCCAATTGTGGAAAGGTTTCTACATATGATGAGTCTGATTATGACTAAATTATATTATATATTTATTTAAATTTAAATTCCTTAATTATTCCTTTACAGGTTATTAGAGTGTGCAAACCAAGTTTTACTTGTTGAAGGCACCACCCCGACCAATAAGCTAATGGTGTTTGTTGTTCAAAGAATGGTCTGCGTATAATGTTATGATCCATCCTGCTGTTTTAAGGCTTGTCGCGATACCATATAGCCGGAATATCCAACTTTTGATTCCCATGGGGAACCAGACAAGGCGTTATCCCTTCTCATTTTATGACAATTGCTTCGCATTGGGAAGTTTAGTCTTCCACGGTATCTGTATGTTCATTAAAATATTGCACAAGCCTATTCCTAGTGAATTCGTCCAGATTCAACGTATCATCATGAAAAGAGATCAAACCAAGTTTTATTATCCAATCCATATCCTTTACGAAATGTTCGGAACTTAGCCTATTTTCTTTTAGTCTTGGGTCTTCAAATATTTTCTTATACAATTCATCCATTGTCCAATGCGTTTTTTCAGGATCGTAGTTGGCTTGTAACTGATTACATACATCAAGTATTTCTCGACTTGGTTGTGTTTTATCCTCAAAACTCATCACAAAAATTTGTATTTCTATCTTTAAAAGATTTTTTAATATCAAATTCTTTGTTTTTTGTTTTCAAGAGACAGCATGGGGACTCGAATCTACGCCTTCCGAACGTGTGTTCCAGTCGTTTATTGATATCTTGATAAGTTTACTTCTAAAAAAATAATATGGCGTTGGGATGACGGATGGATATCCATAATCAAAATAATCATCTTTGATTGAAGTCGACAAAGATTCTCTGCAGAACCTACTCCTCAAGTAATACGAAATCGCGACGGACCCGTGGGGATTTATCACAGGACCAAGGTTTTTTGCTTAAAGAAATTTTAGAACAGCAAAAAACTACAATGAATTGTTAACAAAAATAGAGGCTATAAAAGATAAGAGCGTACGGGAATAGGTTTACGCATCTTCTTCGTCATCGCTTGATCCATCATACATTCAGTGTTTGATTGGATATGTTCGGTTGGATTATTGCCTATATCCTATGAGTTCTGTTCTTCATTATTGTGTCCCTCTCTCATCACCATTATCATCATCATTTTCCTCAGATTCTGTGACGCGATCATCATTATTCACCGTTGGTGTTACTATTATCCTTCGCAACCTATACCATCACCATCAGCATCAAGGTTGTGTGGATCATTGTTTCCAACCGGGATGTTCTTCTCATCAAAGTCCTTACAATCTAAATCATTGCTGACGTCATTATCAAATTGATTATTATTGATGCCGCTAGACTCTACATTGTCATCATTATCATTATTACTACTGTTTGAACAACCATGCTCTTGTGCCCAATTTGTATCTGCAAATTCAGATACATCACAGAAATCTTGATAAATATCAGCAAAACCATTATCAAGTATCGCTTCATTAACGTTAACACCTTCACAATATACAACTGCAACTGTTCGGCCATAGGTAAGTCCTTGATTATTATCTGGATCTACGTCTGCATTCTTATTCAAACATTGTTCTGTTATGAAATTCTTTGCTTCGTCAGATCCTGATTCTTCTGATTCTGGTGCATCTACTAACGCAAGTCTTATTGTTATTGTTTCTCCGTCTGTTGTCGTTACATCAAGAGTATCTCCGTCTATGACTTTTGTTACTGTTCCACTAAAGTTTAACGAAGAAGTGGTAACTAAATCAGAATTTAAAGAAGTCGCCCAAACTTGATTTGAAAAGGTAATTGTTCCCAAAAAAACTAGAAAAACAAATATTCTCTTATAAAATAAAAAATGACGCAATACTGATTATTGTTATGTTCAATATATAAATATACAAAAAAATAGATGGGATTATTCTACAACATCTACTTGGATGATTTACTTTGATATCAATGGTGATCACTAATTGTTTTCGTTATCCTCTGATTCATCATTGTTTTCTTCTTCATTGCTATCTGATTCATCATTGTTTTCTTCACTTGCAGTTTCATCGGTAGATTCTCCGCCATCGTCACTTCCATTGCTGGTCGTATCCTGCTCTTGTTGTTCATCATTTCCTGACTGTTCCTGTAGATCTGTTGTAAGGATTAATTTGCAGTTTATTTATACAAAATTTTTCTCATAATTAATAGGCAGAATCCAATAGAATAAAAAATATCAAAAACATAATAGAATTTTTGAATGATATGCACGTTGGAAGATTAGCAACAATAGACG
>JACDCB010000162.1 GCA_013694585.1 Candidatus Nitrosopumilus sp.
TTATTTACTACATTGTTTGATACATTATTTAGTATTTTATTCAACTCGACTTGGGCAGTATCAGTTATGTTTCTAACTACTGGAATTTCTGTTACTTTGTCTGCCCCTTTCATTATAGCAGAAAAAAAATTTGTCCATCCTATTCCCAAAATTACAAGTGCTATTATTACTATCAGAATAAGAGTTACAATAATCCCCAATTATATTATATATGCAACTCAGAATTATTAAGTTTTTATGTATTGAAACAACTCCTTCGTGGACTTCTTTTTATTATATTAATTCTGCCAATTTGTCTGTATTTAAGGAAAATACAATATGGTGTACATATTTTGTTGATTGCAAAGGTTATATTTTTATTGGTGATACAGAAAATTGTGTTTAGTCATCAAATATTAAACCTCTTAGATGGAAGAAATTTTGCATCTCTAGCCACTGTATTGCCTAGTGGCTTTCCGCAAGTCACTCCAATATGGATTGATTATGATGAGAATCATGATTTATTAGTAAACACCGCTTTGGGAAGGTCAAAAGAAAAATATACAACCATTAACGATAAGGTAGGTTTATCAATATTTAGCATGGCAAACCCATATGAAACTGCCTCAATTATAGGGAACGTGATCGATAAGACCACAGCAGGGGCATTCCATCATTTCAATAAATTATCAAAAAAATATTTGAACCTAGATAAATATCCGATAAGTAAGCCAGAAGAAAAAAGAGTAATATTAAAAATCAGACCAAAAAAAATCGTCTACGTTTCAATACCCTTATCTACTTATGTTAACTAGTCCTGCCTACACAATTCCTGAAGTTACTATAGATGCCATTAGGCAACCCAATACACCCGAAATTTCACATCCTACGATAGTACTAGAGAGGATACTGTTAATCCATTCCTTTTGTTCATTGATGTCATATGGAAGGTCGGGATATTCTTGTATTCTGTGAACGATACTATCTGAATTTACCAATAAATCAACACTCTTTGAAGTGATATTTACAATGGATATAGCGATTGGGCTAGAATCTTTATTTGTTTCTAACTCTTTAATTTTAGCATGAAGGGTTTTTCCTAATGTTGTGGTCGAATTTGTCTGGTTAATATTATTGAATATGTCGGTAATTAGAGTTAGTTCGGAGGATTTGATATTGTTTTTCAATAAAAGGCTTTGCAAATAAATGATTGCTGTCTTTGTGTGATTGGTGTTTATATCTGCGGATTTAATGATTGATATTTGCCTTAAGGATTTTTCATATATTTTGTCCAAATTGGATGCCAAATCTTTGTTGTCTATGATAAAATTACTAGTCTTAAATGTAATACAGTTCGGCGGACACTCGTTACATTGCTTCGTTGTATAGTCTATCAGACAATTGATATATCCTGGCAGAATCGTTGAATTTGCCGGAAAAGGCTTTGATACGTTTACTATGGATTGACCAGTTTGGGTTACAGACAAACTCATTAGGAGTGATGCAAATAATGTAAAGACTAGAATATTTGTTGCTCTTCTTTCCATACGATTAGTTTCTGTTAATTATTAGATAAATTTGTTTTTTTGTCAAGACGCTGATTACCACTAGCTAATTGGATATCAAGAATATCAGATTTCTCACATTTCCAGGCTAAGTCTAAATCGTTATTCCGATTATCTATAAGAATTTTCGACTTGAAGGTGGTGATTACTTAATTGATTTGAACGGTGAGTATTTCAGGGACGGTGTTTAAAGAAGATTCAGGCTGGATTTCTTCTTCCAAATCGATTAGTGTTATGCTGTGATGATTGATAAAATGATAATATAACAATTGTTTTTTGTCTAGAAATCAACCGAATGAAGCTCCATCCATTTGGCTATTTGATTGAATAAGACTTTTGCTCCCTCTTTCTTGGTTTACATGATCTTACTATAATGCAACCTATCAGCTAAATTCATTGAATAGGAAACCCGCAAAGAAAATTTTTTTTTAAAAATAAGATAAACTGAATGATCGATAGCTATAATTTAAAAATTCTGATTCGTATATTCAAGAAAATAGCTACGCTCATGAATCATTTCGGAAAAATTATTGGTTATAATATATACTACATTTTTTATTATATTCAATTATGCGAGTGGATCACATAGCGATAGCTGTGAATGATGCAAATAGGGCCCTTGAAAATTACAAAAAAATCTTGAAAATAGATAAAATTGATGTAGAGGAAGTTCCAAATGAGAAGGTA
>JACDCB010000165.1 GCA_013694585.1 Candidatus Nitrosopumilus sp.
TTCTTTTCCATTCTATGTCTTCATTTATTATTATTATGCAATTGCACTTATAGTATCTGTTTGTTATATGCGAGCCAAATTTATATAAAAGACTATTAGCAGAATTAATGTTTTATGTTCATTGGCGAATTTAGTTGATTTTCCCCGCAGTAGTTGTTTGTATAAAAACAGAGGACAAGTTAATTAGAGCATCCAAAGTATTTTGGGAATCCATCCCTAGACTTTGCAAAGGGCTTTGTAAGTTACTAAATTATCATTTAATCTATTTCATTCACTTTTGAATTATCCCTAATGGCCCGCATCAAAGTAGAGAACGCATATTTATGGCAGTTAATCATAGTCGAAACATCCGGACCCTTATACAATACGGAACTTAATCCCACCGAACCCGCGTAGATATATACACTAATATAGTAATTTTGGACTACATGATATATACAGTTGCAGATAATAGAATCTACTCCTTATAAAAATTTCATATATGCCTTGAAATCAAAAGACGTCAAAAGACAATATCTCGTTATGTTACAAAGATTCCTAAATTTTATTAAAGCAGAGGGGGAGTCTATAGAAGAAAAATGCTTATCATTGTATAGTTTTGCAATTGAACTTGATAATCGAAAGGCACTAGAATATCAGTTGATGAGCTATATAGGCTTCCAAGAAAAAAGAATAGATAGCAAAGAAATTAAGTCTGGAACATTACGCAATTATTTGAAAGCAATTAGACTTTTTTTTGTCATGAATGATATACTCGTAAACTGGGATAAGATAAAAATTGGATTGCCAGCTGTCAATCAAACTTCTAATGACCGAATTCCAACGAACTCTGAAGTTATTAAATTATTTGAGCATAATGATATAAGGATAAAATTATAAATTAATATAATTTAAGACCTTTATTTCTATTATTATAGGCTCTGTCACGTTCCCGTCATACAAACTCCTAAATTCAACCTATTAAAAGTCGTCATATGCATTAGTGTATAAGACTGAGCATTAGTTTTATGCCTTGTTGACTTCTGCGACTTCAAATTGCAAATGAAACGGCCTATCCGCCTTACGCTCTTTGTTAATTGTCAAAGAATCTTGTATTTGGGAACAATTGGCGAAATATATGTTTTAACATGTTTTTGTTATATATATCAAGTGTTGCAAGGTAGGATAAGCAGTTCTGTATTTGTCAATCATTATTACAGGCCTGATATTAATGAAATTATTACAAAAAGGATAAGGCCAGTTCTGAATGACTTAATGAAGGAATTGATTGATTGAACATATTTATGTCTATTTGAGAATATTTTTCACGTTCTAATCAGTATGAGTTGTAATGGACTATGTGAAAGATACAAAGCTAAAAGAAATCACGCTATACCATCTAGATATATGGAAGGACAAAAGAGATGCAGTACATGTGAGATTTTTATAAAATGGGATGAAAATCCGTACTGCCCATGTTGTAATTACAAATTGAGAACCAGATCATTTCGTGGGTTCGGTATGAGAAAGAAGAATAGAGAATTGACTATAAAGCGATACTAATATAATTATGGTTAGATCATTTTAACCATATATAGTTTCTTAGGAGAAATCTACATTTGAAGTAAGACTTTCAACTTCATTCCAATATTTTTCAAACAGTATTTCTTGAATCAACACTGTGTAGTCTTCATTTGAGAAACTGGCGATCAATTTATTTTGTTGATTATATTGAATATAAAGTAGATGTTTATTATCAAATATCATGACCATTTCTTGTAGATTTCCTATGTTGTTTGAATATTTTAGTTGAATCGGTTTAGACGGACTTTTATTGTTGATTGCATTAATTTGATCTATAAAATATTTGTCTGCATTGTCTGTAAGAATTTTGATTATTATCCCCCTTTCAAGTAATTCTGGAAAGAGATTCATTAAGTTACTATTGTTCTGAATGTTGTTAAGGATCTTTATAGATGAAAATATTGTCAGTTCGTTTTTACAGAGGAGAATTAAAGATCTTATCTCACTCTGGATTTGGTCCATACCTGTGAATGCTCTTTGAATGAAAGTAGTATTATCTTCAAGTTCTATTTCTTTCCTGCGGACTGATAATGGAATCGCCAAATCCCAGAGCTTGTTAAATATCTCTTGCTGTTTTTGAACTAACTCTTTAGAATTACTCCAAAGGGTTTGATTGGGTCGTTCGCTCCCCTTTTGAAAGATAAACACCATGTAAGCCCGATTATCAAAGATTCCAAAATTGCCTCTAAGTCCATCTATGTGTTTTATTTCATGATGTTTTATTTTCATTATAATATTTAGATTGTCTTTATTTACATCAAAAATGGTTCTAACTCTTATTCCCTTGTCTTGAACTCTTTTAGCGATCAAGTCCATTCCTTGTTTAAAGCTACTCATAGTAAAATTGAACATAGATGAATCTATTACGGCATCATATCCGTTGTCAATAATGCTGATTGAATCATAAATCATATCCAACATCATATTATAGTCTAACATAACCTCAGTTAGTATTGGATGATAATATTTTGACTCTTTCAGCTGTCTGAGGGTTAATTCATCCATTATTCTTCACTAGGAACCTATTTGATAAAAACTTCTTGATTCAAGGTTAAAGTAGGAAGGGTAGCCAATGAAGAATACCAGATTGCTAATTCCTTAAATACACACCTTTAACATTACATCACATGTTTAGATATCTTGACGCTTCTGATGATTCTTTTTTGCAAAAGGACAAAGACTATAGTAGATTACTTAAGAAGTTGAATAATTTTACAGAATGTTTACCATCTGAAGACAAGGAATTGCTGTTAAAAATGATTAATGAAGTTTATTATAAATACCAAAAATCAATACTGACAAAATCAGAAAGTGACACCGAACTAATGCTTTCAACGTTGATGGCGTTATTGACAAAACAGGATTTTGACATAGAAAGACTGAGGAAGTGATTTATCTCTTATGTTACATTCCTTCCAGCAGTGTAAGGGGTTAACTACTCAGATTATTTCGTATACATATGACTGTGATGCGCCGCCTCTTAGGGCGGCGCAACTAATGAAAGAGCATAAAAACAGAAAAGCAATAACAATCCCTAGAAATGGTGTTTAGATTAAAATTACAAAAAATAAAAGATGTATCTATCGAGTTGATACTGCTCCTTTACTAGTTATTCGATAAATTTTCCGATGCATTTTCTGTTTGAGGAAGATTTGTTCCTTGACCTTCAGTAGTAGTAGATTCGTCTTCACCAGAATCTGGAGTTCCTTGAATTATGTTGTTATTGCTTTGAAGATTATCTACATGTCTCTTCTCTCCAAATCAGAAATCCAATTTCTACAAGGTCAAAAACAAGTATCAAAGTCATACGAATACAAACTAAAGTCCATTATCAAAAGGAAACTTACTACCCTGTTGGATAGAGAAATTCCTTTGCTATCATCATTATTTCCTAACCTCGACCTTACTAAAATCAGTAAGACTCGCAATAACCATCATACTACACCTCTTACTCAATTTAGTAAGATCATAAATAATCAAAATATTACAACGATTTTATCAAAGGATAATGAAATTTACAATAATTTAAAAGAAAAACATAATAATCATAGCCCGGCCCAGATTCGAACTGGGGTCAAAGGCTCCAAAGGCCTCTATGCTTGGCCACTACACTCGGCACTTGTAATACTACCGGGCTTCCGGGCATTTTTATATTGTAAGTACGG
>JACDCB010000173.1 GCA_013694585.1 Candidatus Nitrosopumilus sp.
TGCAAACCAATAGTTCTTGTGAAACATTCCCTTAAAAAGCTCAAAGTTGTACGCAAAAAGAAAAAAGCCCTCGATGATTCCAATAAAAATTAAGAGCGGAGCATATGAAAGAGCATAGTATAATCCCAATCCATAAGAGAAGCCCAAACAAGCCAGGATAATAATCCATGACTGCCTCTTATTGAAAAAATCTCCCCCTGGCTTTATTTTTCTAGAGCCGATATTATCAGCCACATGGGCCCCTATTCCTAGGGATACAAAATAAATTAAGACTAATATGGCTAGTCTCTCGAAATCAATTGAATCTGCTATCAGGTTACCCCACACTACAAAAGAAATACACATGCCTGTATAGGGTAGAAAAAGCATTCCACAAAATAATCGAAATTTTTGAGGACCGAACTTAGGTACGAACCACTCATTCAGTCTAGAGTCATCAACCATCTTTCAGCGCTAATACTATTGCAGAGGTTTCAAACGTTTGAAATTCCTTTCGAATCTGGATAAACCCATGCGACATGAGAATTGGATTTAATTTCAAATCCCATTGGTTTTTAATAATGAGTTTGTCAAGTCCATTGAATACATTTGTCCATTTCCTATCACGCTTCCAAAGAGTCTGAATGATTTTAAAATAAATCTTCCAAGCAAATTGATAAGCAAGTTTCTTGGGATAGGTAAAATCGTGTAGTATAAGAAGGCCGTTTTGTTTCAAAACTCGGTGGCATTCGCGAACTAATGTATTTAAGTTAACATATTTAGGCAAATAAGACGCTACAATACAATCAAAATACCTACTTTGAAATGGTAAAAATTCAGCTGTCCCATTGATGGAATCCATCTCAATCTTTTTCTCACCGAGTGCACAAAGATATTCAAATGTCAAGTCAATCCCATATACTATATTGTTGTTCTTTTTTAATAAAGAAGTAAGAATTCCTGTACCGCAAGCCATCTCTAAAACCAGTGAACCGGTGGGCACGCTCTGAACTATTTTCTTTTTCCAATTTATATCCTGTCCCAAAGTTGCAAGTTCTACCAATCTATCATAGCTACCCGAGTTATTCTTGTTGAAAAAGCTCTGAGCCAATTTAACTCCCCTGTCCACATCCATTAGTCATAATTATCACATAAAACTAATATTATTGGTGGTTAATTTTTATTGGATTGCAATAAATTAAAGGATTAAATTATTTTGAGTTATTTATTCTAACATGACTCAAATTACAAATGTGATGTATATCGTCATAGTTACTATCGCATTGTCAATAGTTGCCACTCTACTAACCGTCGTGCTAGATCACTCTTTTGATATTCCTGGGTTAATGAAAGAGATTCCTCACCTCATAATTATTCAAATTCTTCAAATGTAATGACTAAATAGAAATCTCATGGTGAGGACGACCAAATCAAAGCAAGAAAGTATATCAGATTTTACAGAACACTTCTACAGGTTAAAAGAATTAGGTAGAACAGGATGGAAACAGAAGCTGGAAATTGAAAATTCAGAATCTGTTGCATCCCATACAGTTTTGATGATAGTTTTGGTCTTTTTTTTCTCAGAGAAATATAGATATTCTTATAAGAAAAAAGTTCGCCTTATTGAAATGGCTCTGATTCATGATCTGGCCGAATCAATTATTGGCGACATTACACCGGAAACTATGAATGAGAATAAGAAAAGAAAGTTAGAAGACGACGCATTCTGTAAGATAACAGAAAAAATGTTCCCGAAAAGTTTGAAAAAAAAGTATTTAGAATTATGGCATGAATATCAAACGAATAAGACTTTCGAATCAAAGTTTGTTCATCTTATTGACAAACTAGAAATGGTTATACAAGCAAAGTACTATCTAGATAATAGAAGAGAGGTCAAAGAGGAAATGGTGAGACCTTTTTTCCAATCAGGGATGTCATTTATGTCGCACGGACCAAACCTTCAATTACCCAAAACTTCCAAAAAAAATAATCAACACAATAAGGAATTAAAAGATATAAAAGAGATATTAGAGTGCTTTTGTAATTAAATTATGCAATATTTCGTAGCCTTGAAAATAGGTGAAAAGAGGGTAAAGAGTGCACAGGAATTATTATCAAATTTCCTATCCGATGGCACCCCTGCATTACCAGCGCTTGCGTTAAAGGATAACAAGAGTAACAATTGGGAACCCGTAGGAGAGGAAAACTATTTTGCTATTGTTCAGGAGGAACAAGGATATTTGATCGCGATTTGTGATAAGAATGGGATAGCTAAGGCGATAGCTAATTGGTTTTCACTTCAATCAAAGGATGTTATAAAAAGTAAAATAGTAGAAGCAGGAAACATGGAGGAATATTTTGGCAAACTATCGTTACCTGTGTAAAATATATCCTTTTTGAGGAAAGGAATTTTAAAAAGTAAAAATAATGATTACAGATGGGTAAATTCGAAAAGGAAATAGAAGTAAAGGGTCATTTGGTTGACTCATCAATACTTACCCGTATTTTTGATAAGATTATGGATTTAAAAGGCGATTTCACTGTATTAGAATTTGAGATAGGAAAGAGAAAAGAAGATCCTAGCTATGCACGACTAGTGATTAGAGGCGATAGCGACAACCATTTGACAAGCATATTAGAATACTTGTTTCGTGAGGGTGCAACCAGTGTTTCAGTTGACGAGGTAAAATGTATTCCTTCGCCCCGGGACATGGTCTTACCAGGTGACTTTTATAGCACGACGAACAATCCAACTCAACTATTTTACCATAAAGAATGGATAAATGTTCAAAACATGATGATGGATAAATGCATCGTCTTTAATCCCGACACCAAAAAAGCAGAATGTAAAACCAACCGGGATGTCATAAAAGGTGATTTAGTAGTTACGGGTGAAAGAGGAGTTAGAATTATACCCCAAGAGAGACCCAGGGAGGGAGTCGATATATTTCAATTTATGAGTAGCTCAAGTTCCAGCGAACGACCTACTCAACAAATCGCAAAAAAAGTAGCTCTTGACCTGTATCGTACAAAAAAAGAACATGGGAAGATAATTGTCGTAGCGGGACCTGTCGTAGTTCATTCTGGAGCGTCAGACCTCTTGGCAAGGC
>JACDCB010000005.1 GCA_013694585.1 Candidatus Nitrosopumilus sp.
CTGTAGTAATAACAGGGATTGCTTTTAAAAAATCAGCAATCTGAGAGGTAAGTTCATTTGCACCACCCAGATGACCGGACAGAGTACTTATAACGAATTTCGCAGAATCATCAATTACCACAACTGCAGGATCGGTTTTTTTATCTTTTAAATAAGGAGAAAGAAGCCTTATTACAGCTCCCAAAGAAAAAACGAGAATCAAGGATTTATAATTCGAAAAAAGAGAGCCCATTTTTTGATTTACAGATTCTTCAAAGTATGTTGCGGATAAATTTGGATTTTGAAATTTGGAAGGTACAAATATATCTACAGCATCAAATGCATTTTGTAGTTTTTTAGCAAGCTCAATTCCATTTTTAGTAATAGCTACTATTGCAATTTCTCTTTTATCTAATTTCATTGTCATATAAATAGTATAATCTCGTAAACATCTTTTAATATATTTTTATAACCGTATTATAACATTTCCTTAATTTTTTTGATAATTATTTGTATTAATTAAACAGCAATACTAGGATACAAAAATAATTTTATTATTTTGAATATTTACCAATAACGTCTCCTTCAAAATTAAACATAATTATATCTATCAAGAGTTGTTTATTTGAATACCTACTCATCTGATCTGTCGCGTATTTGCATACAAGATCATAATAATCGCCGATATTATTGGAATCAATTATTTCAGATACATGTCGTGCTGTATTTGCATTTTCAATTAATTCTAGGACTTTTTTATCAACATTGCACTCCAATGCCAGTTTTGCCATAAAATCCATATTTACATGAGAACCCCTAACATGAGTTTGTTTTACACCCATTGCTATCTTTGTTAATTTACCGATGAAACCAGCTATAATTACCTTCTTAACTTTTTTTTCATAGCACTGTTTCACGGCATATCCCGCAAAATCACCCATTTGAACATACGAATGATCCGGATAGGTAGAGCCAAATAAATTTTTACAAAAATCTTCACTTCTTCCTCCAGTAGTAAGTATAAAAGTATCTGAATTTAAGGCGATTCCTACATCTAAGCTCTGTCTTATAGATGCCGCAAATGATGCGGTTGAATAGGGAAAAACTATACCTGTAGTCCCAAGAATTGAGATCCCCCCAAGTATCCCTAGTCGAGGATTATCAGTTTTTTTTGCTATTTCTTCACCAGCAGGAACATAAATGGTAACATTTAGTCCATTATTTTTAATTATTTGTTTATAAGTTTCAAATACATCATTTACTGATTGGATTATCATTTTCATTGGAACAGGATTGATTGCTGCTGAGCCTATAGATAAACCGAGTCCTGGTTTAGTCACTCTACCAACACCAATTCCTCCATCAACAACGATTTTTCCAACATTATTAGTTAAATTTATAGTGGAACAAATTTCAGCTCCATGAGTTGCATCAGGATCGTCCCCACCATCCTTAATTACAGCACAGGTAATGGAATTATCGATAATTTTAGTCCATGATATATTTAAGGTGACTACTTCACCTTTTGGAAGAGTTATTTGGACATCTTCTATAGAGTTTTTCGTCAAAAGTGTCAATAATGCGGCTTTAGTGGCAGCAGAAGCACATGTTCCAGTGGTAAGACCAGTTTTTAATAACCCCTTTTGTTTTTTTTCCATAATTTCTTTTGGAAGGTCCTGTTCTTTTTCTGCAATAGATAAATCATTTTGCTGGAGCTTATCATTGTGGGGAACTTTCAAAAGATCTATCAAATTTATTTAATCATTCAACTTAAATTAAAAAAACTTTACTTTGAAAATATAAATCTAAAACGAAACATAATTAGGATTTTAAAATAGTTTTTAAAAGATCTGTTTTATCGGTTTGTTCCCATTTAAAATCAACATCGGATCTACCAAAATGCCCATACGCAGAAGTTTTTTTATAGATAGGTCTTTTTAAATCCAAAGTTTTAATTATTCCCGCGGGACTTGTATCAAAAATATCTTGAACCTTATCTTCAATTTTTTCCTCAGATATAAAAGAGGTTTTAAATGTATCAACCATTATGGAAATGGGTTTTGCAATACCGATTGCGTATGCTATTTGAACTTCACATTTAGTTGCTAATCCCGCTGCTACAATATTTTTAGAGATATATCTTGCCATATAGCATGCCGAACGATCCACTTTGGTAGGATCCTTACCCGAAAATGCGCCTCCACCATGGCGCCCCATTCCTCCATATGTATCTGCAATTATTTTTCTTCCAGTTAATCCAGTATCCCCCGGTGGTCCACCAATCACAAATCTACCCGTTGGATTCACAAATATTTTGGTATTTGGATTCAACCAATCTTGACAAACTGGTTTGATTACATGATTGTTTATTTCTTCATAAATTTGTTTCTGCGAAACATCAGGTGATTGTTGAGTGGATATAACAACAGTATCAACTG
>JACDCB010000202.1 GCA_013694585.1 Candidatus Nitrosopumilus sp.
TGATAAAGCATCTGATGGTGCGATAATGGGACGTTTTATAAATTGTGGTCAGAGCTGCATCGCATCAAAGCGTTTTATCGTAATAAAAGGTGTAGCAAACGAATTCATTGAAAAATTCGTTCAAAAAGCTGAAAAACTTAAGGTGGGGGATCCTTTATCAGATGATACAGACATAGGACCTCTTGTGAACGCCAGTGGCTTAAAGAAAATTGATTCACAGGTTAAAGATTCAATTAAAGAAGGTGCTGAAGTCCTCACAGGAGGAGAACAAATAGGGAATAAAGGTTATTTCTATAGACCCACAGTTCTCAGGGGTGTTAGCCCGAAAATGTCTGTAGCTCAGGAAGAGGTGTTTGGTCCAGTTGCTCCAATTATTATTGCGGGCGATGATCTGGAAGCTATAAGAATTGCCAATGATTCAGAATATGGTCTTGGAGCAAGTATATGGACTCAGGATCTAGATAGAGCAGAGAGACTTTCAAACAGTATAGAGTCCGGAATAGTATCTGTTAATAATGTTGTAGCTTCCGATCCTAGAGTTCCATTTGGTGGGGTGAAGAGAAGTGGTTTTGGCAGAGAATTGTCTAGATACGGCATGCTTGAATTTGTGAATATAAAATCAGTCAGATTCTATGATCAATTAATTCATAATCATCATGTAGAATGATTGGGAGTGATGAGTAGAACAGAGGTACATAGGTAAAGTGGTAAAGGAGTAGAATATTTGACTATGTCTGAGACCATAGAAAATGTGTTGATACTTCAAGGCGGAGGTTCCTTGGGGGCGTTTGGCTGCGGAGTATTCAAAGCACTTGCAAATAAAAATATAAAAATTGACATAATCGCAGGTACATCAATAGGCGGACTGAATGCTGCTATAATCGCAGGTAGTAAGGAAGATCATCCGGAAAAGGCATTAGAACAATATTGGTTGGAATTAGCTGAGGGAAGTACAAACTGGGATTCTCACTTTACAGAATGGTTAACTGGACTTTCAACACCAAAAATGACTCCGGAGTTAAGCTGGCTAATAAAAAATAAACCAGATCATTCAACAATGTCTCATTTTTCACAATTTAAATCAATGACGTCATTTTATAATTCGGCATTTTATGGAAATAAGAACATTTTTGTACCACGATGGAACCCTAAATTTGCGTTTACAGATCGACAGTATTTTACACCTAATGAGTGGACTTATTTATATGACCACTCACCTTTGGTGGAGACTGCCAAGAAGTATATTGATTATAACAAGTTACAACCAAATGGTAAATTTAATTCACGTCTGATTATAACCGCAGTTAATGTATTGACTGCAGAACCGCTAATTTTTGATAGTGCCAAACAACAAATATCTTCAAAGCATATTCTAGCAACAACTGGATATCCATCGTACTATTTTGGATGGGTGGAAATAGAAAAAGGGGTATTTGCTTGGGATGGCAGTTTACTAAGTAATACTCCATTAAGAGAGGTAATAGAAGCTTCTCCGGTTAATAACAAGCAAATTTTTCTGGTAGAAAACTATCCCAAAAAAACTGATACTCTACCGGATAACCTTCTAGAAGTCCAGCACAGAGCCAGAGACATCATGTTCAGTGATAAAACACTTCACAATATAAAAATGTCTAAAATAATTACATATTACCTTAGGCTTATGGATGATCTTTATGTGATGCTAGAGAATAATTTTAATTCGGAAAAAAAAGAAGACAAAGATAAATTTGAACAACTTCGTTTAAAATATAAAAAAGTGGCCGAAGAACATGGTGCAGAAATAAAGCGTGTATATTATTTAACAAGAGACGAGCCATTTCCATCCATTTATGAGAATGCAGAATTTTCTATAGATACAGTAAAGGCTTCAATTAGGGATGGAGAAGTAAAGACAAATCAGAAACTAAATGATACCGCTATGAGATAGTTCACTAACGGATAATAACATATCGAAAATGTCCTTTTTCATCGAACAAAAATCCTAATCAGTCTTAATAATTAAATGGAAAATTATAAAGGTTATAATAGAAATTAAACCCTCTAAGACAAATAATTTAAACAAGTTTTGATTATCAAGGCATATATGAATGAAGACGAAAATTCCAATGATAAAGATTTTTCATGGTTAAAATTTGCTTGTCCTTCATGTGCTATTTACTATGGGATAAATTTTTTAGTTTCTTCTATAAAGAACAGAAAAGCTAAATCCGTATAATACCATGGAATCTGACAATACATTGTATTTTTGTGTAAAATTAAATTAAATATGTTATCAACATCGTAGAGGGAGGATGTCAACTTGGCATGATTTTCATTCATCCGATCTATCCTTTCAGGTTCTGATAAATTTTCTGCAAAATTTGTATAGTTTTGCATTCCAAATAACGAAATCATATTGTCATGATTCAAAAAACAGTTAGACCATACGTGCTTTTTACTAATTGGGTTAAATCTTACCCATCAATCTACTGTTTAAGTTAGAAATGATTAGAAATAAGGCGGAAAAAATAATCGTGTAACAAAGTACCCATTTAAGTCTACGATCTAATGTTGTATGGTATACATATCATGTCTTCTGATATCTCACCTATAAAAAATAATATATTCCATTTTATGTAACATTAGGCAATTGGATTCATTTTTGGTATACGTGCCCATAATTTCTCTTATAATAGTAGCTGGACTTTTTGTCGTAGCGATAGTGAATTTTTCAACTGTAAGGAGAAACATGCAGAAGCAATATGAGCAGCAGATAAAAAATCTGAAAATACAAAGTGAGCAGCAAATATATTCTAGAATAATGGATGTTAGGCTCAAACTTGAAAGCACCGAGACATTTACCAAGATGGCAAAAGAAAGTCCTGTTTTTGCAGAAAGGTTCACAGCGGTGGATAGTCCAGATGAGTATTATATCATAGTGTCATTTTTGGACTTGTTTGAATTCTTATTTGCACTCAATAAGAGAGACATGATAGACACCGCCATTTGGTCTCGCTGGAGAAGCCTTGCGGAAACAATAATGACCATACCAAAGTTTAGGAAGGTATGGGAGAAGACGAAGCATGTCCACTCCTCTGAATTCAGAAATTTCATTGATTCTATTACTGAACAAAATGATTCAGGACAATCGATAGAGAATAGCCATTGAATTCGTTGGTGCTTTGTCGAATAACTAAAAATCAGTTAAAATCTTACAAATTTTTATTAAATAACTAGCGAATTGATAACAATTTGTGCTTCGTACCTGCTTTGTTGCACGATTCGAATAATAGTTATACTATACCTGCTTTTTACGAATTGGGTTAACTTTTATTCATCAATCGACTGTTTAAGTTAGAAATGATTAGAAATAAGGCGGAAAAAATAATCGTGCAACAAAGTACTTCGTACCTCCCTTATTCATAATAGTAAAAACAAATATCAGAGTTATTCGACAAGGCGCTTGTTAGCAATCTGGCTATAGTTACCAAGATAATGGAGCCTTGGTCATAACCCATAACAAATCAATCTAATCTGATGGCATATCGTATTTTAAAATGAAAATAATTGTTGCTGCAGTTGGCCAGATAGGAAATTACAGTGAAATGGTTTGGATATAAAGTATTTTACGACCGATGAATTATTCCAGAAAAAGACAATTCATGACTATTAATCATCCATCTTTACTATAGGATTGTTATTAGGATGTTTGATTTTTTTCTTGAATCAGTCAAATCAAATAATCATTTTAAACATTAAATAAAAATTTAACAGTTATACCAAAAATTTAACCGTTAAAGGTAACCGATATAAATTATAATATGCATAAAGAATTAATGTCATCAAACAGTGGCCAATTTAAATGTGAAGCATGCGGAACTTCTTTTAATTCCAAACAAGAAATGGAAGAGCATGGAAGAAGGGAACATAACAAATAAAAGAAAGTCTCAATACTGCAATAAAAGACAACCGTAATATATTTTAATTAAATGAAACAATCCACATCCTGTTTTTTTCCCTTATCAATACCTTTTTGTAATCGTTTTCTAATTGTCAATCACTGTTACCATCTTTGGCAAGTTATACAGTAGGATTAGTTAAAGCATGTTGTTTTCATTCACATTTTATAGCATCAATATCAATATTATCATCATTATACAACAGCTTTGTAAACGTTGTATTTCTCATTGTATATAACTGCCCATAGGATATATCTTATTATGGTTGAATTTTAGACTGGCTTTATAACAAAGAGGTGATATAAATTTCTGTAATTGAATTATGGTAATGATATCATCTTTGTATCTGCAATCATATGCTAAATTCGCAGTAAAAGAATTAACACTCTGCAATTAGTTAAATTGGTATAAGTGTCTATAGAACAAATATATTTTATCATTATACTATGCAATTATTCATAAACAATTATTTTTGTACACCATGTTGGAGAGTCAAATGCTTTTGAAGATCTTCTTCTTTGCTAAAAGAAGCACCACAGGCATCACACTTAAAACTATTTTTATTTTCATAGCTCATTGTGATTGTTATATTCAGTATTTATATAAATATTTAGAAATCGAATATAAAAGGCAATTCTTTAATTATTTGCGGCTATTTAGGAAGTGCATTATCCTACTACTATTACCTACCTTGAAGATATGACTTAATCTTCTCTTGATCATAGAATACCTTTATTCATTTGAATTTTTTTTCTGTTTCTTTTTATCATATCTATTACCAAAGAAGCTGTCCAAGAAAAGTCTTTTCCGCCAAGACCCTCCCCTGTATTGGGATTGTAATATTCCCTAAATCCGTGACTCTTGACCAATTCAAAGACACCGGATCTTATGGCCTCTGCCTCGTCTCCATAACCATATTCTAGTAAGCCTAACCAAATCATCCAATTAGTATTAACCCAAATGGGCCCTCTCCAATAATTGGATTTGTGAAAGTATGGTTCATTTGTATCTGTACTGGGAATAGTAGGGACATGACAGAAACCATCATTTCCACAAAAGTGAGAGTGTCTTATCCATTTTACAAGGTTTTGTACATCTTCTTTCGGCATCAATCCGGTATAAATTGGTACAAATGATGCCACGGTTTTCTTTTTAATCCACTCACTTTGTGCTATATCATAGTCATAGAATAGATTCTCTTCACTTAAACCAAATTCTTTCTGATCCTTGATAAAGTATTTGTAAAAGTTTTTTTCTGTTTTTGATATCCACACACTCACCTCTTTTGGGTCTTCTCCTATGATATTTGCAATTTCTCTTAAAAATTTGTTAGCAGCATCAACTGAAGGGCCGCAGCTTACTCCAGTTGCCAGTTATGAAGGACAAATTGTTGCATCAAATTTGCTTAATGGAAATCATACCAAACCTGACTATAAAGGCGTACCCAGCGTAATCTTTACCATTCCTCCTATGGCATCTGTTGGTTTGCTAGAAGAAAATGCACAAAGACAAGGTCTTCGCTTTAAAACAAACCATATGGATACATCCGGTTGGTATTCCTCTAAAAGAATTGGAGAAAGATATTCTGCATTTAAAGTATTGATTGAGGAAAATACCGGAAAAATATTGGGAGCCCATATTTTAGGACCGCATGCAGAGGAAGTTATTAACATATTTGCTGTTGCAATCAGAATGGGAATTTCAGCAAATCAACTCAAACAGACGATGTTTGCATATCCCACAAATTCGTCGGATATAACCTATATGCTATAGGTTACTGATACTGTTAACATTATAACAGATGAAAGAATTGCATATCTGCAAAAAAAGAAAAGAATTTGACTCCACTGTTAACGATAAAAATAAAATAGTAAAATATTGGAATATGGAAAAAGCAATAAGGCAATTACCAAACTCTAATCTTCATCATATATCCCAGATAAATCCACAGGTCATAAAATTGCATTCGAATAATCTTTAATATTCTTACTAGGTGATTTTTTAAAAGACTATGCGATATTATTGATCTGTAGCATTGGTTTGTATACAATTAACCAAGAATTTGTAATAAAGCAAAAATAATTACATCATTTTTTAGTGATACCTTGTATTTTATTAGTTAATAGGATAAGTTGTCTATAAATATAAATAATTTACAATACATAAATTAATTATTAAAGCGATTAGGCAGTAACGAGA
>JACDCB010000237.1 GCA_013694585.1 Candidatus Nitrosopumilus sp.
TGGGAGTAAAGTCGGCTACAGTTGCTGATGGGGAGGAGGCCCTTAATGTTTTCCTTGAGAAGGAAAACAAGGGAAGACCGTATGATGTGGTCGTTTTGGATACTCATCTGCAAGGTTTAGGCGGTCTTGATCTAGCAAAAATGATACGCGGTATAAGCCCTACTCAACGAATAATTATGGTTACAACAACTCCTATGGAATATTTGCCAAAAAATATCTTAAAATCTGCAATGATTGATGAAGAGGATATTTTAACCATGCCATTTAGACTTTCCGCTTTCATTTCCAGATTGAAAAAGTAAGATAAACCCGGACTCTGCACATATTTTGTGTCCTATTTAGTATAGGTATTGTCTCTGCGAGGAAACTCAAAGAGAATCAAAATACCGCATATCATTTATCAGATAGAATAATCATATGGAATTTTATATCATCTACACATTTTGGAAATATATCCATATAATTGATTTCACAGACATTCTAAAGGAACATAACTTAGTTTAGTTTATCTTAGCTATTATTTGAAAAAGACTTTTTACTTAATACCCTAGTAAAATTACAGAAATATTCTAATGTAGATTTTCGATAAATAACAGTGTGCATGCATATACATGCATAATCATAAATATTCATTTTTTAGATATTTTATCCCTTTTATAGAAGAAAATAACCCGTATTGGTTGCCATCAATCTTAAATATTGGCATATGACTTTATTTATATAATGAATAGTCCAAAAATTTTGGGGCTTGGCCTTTTGGCAGTCGTGATATTGTTCTCAATAGCTGCAGTAACCCCGGGAGCAATCAATATATCTTCTACAATTCAGCAAGCAAATGCAGTAGAAGGTGGTGGTGCTGAGAGGGAATGTTTATCTTCTTCGTCGGCTCTCTTTTTTGATAGCCAACCCGCAGTAATTACTGCCTCCGCATAATTATTAGATCAGAAAAAGTTTATAGATCTAATTCTTTTTTTTCTTTTTCTATGCTGACAAATCATTATTTATATCCCTAATTGTGCCTGCGTCTATTTTGTTCTATCTAATTGAGGGGTCATCTTGAGATAGGTCCCAAGCATTATCATGGTATAGAATTATGTTTGTCTAGCTTTTGTATGTAAAAAGAATTGGTTTCTTTCGGCTATATACCCACGTTATTTTGTCTTACGCCTCGTTGCCCTGATATTCCTTCTGATATAATCTGGAAGCTAGTTATAAGCAATGCTACTCCTATTAATATTCCAGCAAATACGAGGCCGATTCCAGGGAAAACGATCACAGCTATTGCAAATATGATGGAAAGTATTCCTACACCGATACTAAAGAATTTTGACCAACTTTTACTATGCTTATCTCTAATTCCATGGATAATTCTAGATATACCGTCAACAAGTAACGCAATACCCAGCAGTAATACTACAAATACACTTGCCTCGACAGGATATGCCAGTGCTATCAATGAAATAATTATTACTATAATACCTAAACCTATGTTAGCAAACCGGGATCTCCCTGATCTGATTAAGCCACTTATCACCTTTTCAATTCCAGCAAACAACAACAAGAAAGCCAGGAATATGATGACCGATATCGCACCAAAAATAGGATTGATCAATACAATTATTGATAGGACTAATATTATGATGCCTAGCCCAATTTGGACCGCGCGTAACCAAGTGGGTGATTTCTCAGTACTCAAACTAGATAATCCCCCATTACAATGTTATCTAAACGGAAATATCTTTGTCTTATTGCGAATCATCTGAATTGATTTACAAAAATCATTCTACGTTTCTTATGATAGTATAAGAAGATAATAAATATATCTAAATATTCCATTAAAGCTCAATTATATGTGAATATTCCACATATCTGCTGTAACTACTACTACGAGTACTACTATTTGATAGAAAATAAACTGGTTAGATCTGGTCCATTAACATGAACTTGTATCATGGATAAATACGGGAACAATTTCAAAGTTTCTAAAAAATACATTCAAGGTAGATTATACCTGAAATAGTATATGCTTTTTATAAAATAATGACTAATCAATATGTATGAGCATTAGTAGACCTGAAGATTTTGTAACTTGTAAAGCATGCAACCATCCGAAATCCGTACATATTGCTATGGGCATGGGGAACGCTCCTCCCTTCTGCAAGGTTGAGGGATGTATTTGTCCTAGTTTTACATTATAATCGATTCAAATCGGCCTGGAATTGCTAATACGATGGTTGTTATTTTTGATCTCGAGGTAGCGGAGATGATAGAAGTTATTCCAAATAATTGAAAAAAACATATATGCATTATTTAAGAACGAATTTGCCGAACGCCTGTTTATCTTGAGATTATTCCTTGATTTTATTAACAATAAAAAATAGCTGCTGCCGTCAGACGGATGAAGTGGCAATTCAAATGCATATTTTAGATTAATCTGTATCCACTACAAGTATATGATTTATTTTTAGAATCAAACATTCCATCTAAAAAACAGATCATGCCGTTAAACTCTTTTAACTCCAGATTGTTAGTAAAATATGTCCGTAGTACATAGTATTTGCCATTCTTACTCGTATCCTTTCCAATAAACGAAATTTCTTGTCCATTTTCTATCGTCAAAATACCTTGCCAATTGGAAATTGAGATACCATTTTCAAAAATAACTGAATTTCCATGACCCTCTATTGTACCATTTGGGAAAGAGTCTATTCCTTTAATCTTACCTGTCCAGTTACTTTCTCTCTCAATTATTAATTTATCTTTATCTTCTGAAATTATTCTACTATTAGTTGGAACATCTATTTCATCAAATATCTTTTTTCCAATATTGATCCTTATTCCAATACTTTGTTTACACCTTTTAAAAGATATGTTGTTACCCTAATTAAGACCTTTAATCCACTTAATGATTGTTGGTCAGTTATGTATTTAAAACATTATTTTTAAAATTGCTTTAACGATTTGATAAAAAAAAGAAGATTAGGTACTTTATTAAACAAGTCGCTCTTGTCTTTTATCCTATCTCACTAATTTCGAGGAATTGGTACTGGTGCAGTACAAAAAATCATTAATCCATAAATCATAACGTAATTAAAAATTTTTGAAAATTTTTAATTATTATTCTTTTAATTTCAATTGTATTTTCTTTTTCGAATTAAATATGTGATGGGAGATCCAGATTCTTATCTTTTAATTTGCATATATAGATAAATATCGAGAACTAATAACTACATTGAAATCTATTTGGTTGGCTGGAGCTATATTGTTATTTGTGAAAAATGTGGTTATATTTCAACGGAAAAATTACCTGAGGAAAAAGCAAAAAAGCTTTTGCATGAACATGAAGAGGGTTCAGAAACCTGTACTACTGGTCATATAAAACTAATGAAAGTTCGAACCTAAATTGCGTTGACTACGCCTGCACTCTTGTAGAGCATTTTAACGCATTCAGAATAAGTTCTATATTTGAATTTAATTTCATTAATCGGAATATCCTCATCAAGCTGTTCTTTGGATGTATCAACTTTATACTTTTTAGATATGTCATCTAAAATTGTGTTTATTGTCGAGTTGGTGTAGGATTCGACTATCAGGCGGTCCATACTAAACTATTAATTTCCTAGTATTTATTCTTCTATATTACTCTCATATTTGTTCACCTGTGATACTATTTTTTGCTTTTACTATTGCTTTTGAATTTACTTTATGTTCATATTTGATTATCGTCAAAACTTGATTTTGTAGTAAAGTTATTTATTTTCAATACTACTCTAGTACTCTAGTACGCCCACAAGATATTACAATAGATTGTGCTTTTAAAAGCCCATAGAAAGTATTAAAATTCTGATTCTGGCCATTTCTGTTGTATATACCAAGTTAATGATGATATCCAAATACCTGCTATCAAACAAAAGTGTGTAGTTTTTGTTGGTACGGTTGATTCACATGGAATCAAACATTTCTCCATGATTTGTTTTTTCTTGGGTCCTTGATATGGACAAGTTTCTACTTGCCGATGCATTTTATAATAAAACTTTACAAAAAACTATTACATGGTCCAAAGTTACCATTGCAATTTTCAAACATATTGTTTAGATGCTACGTACTCTAGATCTAAAATAACAATTAGCGGTGTTTACTTGTATCCTTTATTTTCTATCTAATGCTAATTAATTTGTAATCAACATAATACGTTATATTCCATAAAACCTGGGTATAATTGCATGGTAGATTATTATTCTGTGTTTTTAAGTCTATTGGGCGGATTATTTTCTACACTAATGATGTCTATTTTCGAATTTCCCTTTTGGAGAAAGTGGGGTCTAAAAGGAGTCCTTGAATGGCATGAAAATCAGGTGTTATACAGCAAATTTTTTAAAACTGATAGATCGCAGATTAATTTTCCTGGACTTTTTTTTCTTCATTTTGTAAATGGCGGATTGGGAGGAATTGGTTTTTATTTTTTATTGACTTTGGTTCCATTTTTAAGCACTATGGTGTTTTTCGTAGGCATGCTATATGGTTTGGTTCTATGGGTACTAACGCTGCTACCAATTCACAAGCCCATAACCGGGATTGATCCATTTAAACATCCCTTTGGACCTAGTCCTGCCATCACAAGTTTAATTGGCCATTTACTGTATGGTGCTATTCTATCCGTTCTTATGATGTTGATTTTCTAAATTTTTTTTTATCCTTTCCATTTGCTTCTTATTTTTTAGTTACTTATTTTGCTTATTCTAGAGTATTTCTAATCCTTTTAAATTAATCTCTGCCCAAAGATTCCTGTCTAAGAATGCACATCTTTAGAACTTGATGATTTACTCAACCTATCTTTTTCTTTTTAGACGTACTTTTTGATATCAATATTATCTGCACCAGGTATATTAGCAACCTCAAATCTCTCTTTATCCTTGAGAAGAGAAATCGTAGCGTCTATCCCTAATTTTGTGGTTAATAGATTGGTTTGATCACTAGAGGGATCTAGACTTGACCCCTTTGCGTTTGTTATTATTAGAAAATCTTTATCGGCCTGGGTTCTAGTAGAAACGGCATATTCTACTTCTACAGGATTCAAGGGATTAATATCTTCGTCAACTATGATTGCAGTCTTAAGAGATGGATGTGCTGCAAATGCAGTTATAATTGCATTTTTTGGTTCACCCTCTAGTCTCTTCTTAATTTGTACGACTGCGGTTAACCAGTTACTTCCTCCGTCGGACAAGTGTACCATTCTGGTAGAGGGAACGGTATTTTTAACGTAACTAAAAATTTTGGCTTCGATGGGTAATCCCATTAATAACCTGTGTTCCGTGTATCCAGGCACTATGTCATAGTATATAGGATTATCCCTGTACCAAATTTTATTAATCTCAAAAACTGGTTGCTTTCGTTTAAAGTCATAGGTCCTCAGCATCTCGACCATCCATTCTTCGGATACTTCGTCATGAAGTATTTTGCCTTCTATTAGTATTTCGCTGTGTTTTGGTATCATTAAATCAGAATAATTATTCTTTGCAAGCTTTAAATTACCATTTAAGAGATAATTTGCAATTGCAATTTCATCAATTCCATATGATGCTTGATATGCTGCTGCAATATTCAGGGCTGGATGCACTCCAACTACAACATTAATTTTCAAGTCTTCTTTATGTTCTTTAGCGTAAACGAAGCATTTATGAAGATGCCTACCCTCTACCATTCTTATTACCATTTGACTATTATTAAGTAGTAACATCCTGTGAACTGAAGAATTTTGATTTCCATTCTCTTGGTCCTTTACATAAACGGTAGATGAAGTTATAAATGGACCTGCATCCTTTTCAAAATGACTTACGATTGGTAGATCATAAAGATTTCTAGTACTATTATTATAAAATGGTGCTTCATTAGAATATTCTTTTGGGTAATATTCTGATCCAATGTTTCCTAAGTTAGATAAATCGATTCTGCTATTTGGGATTGATGACTCGATATCATAAAAAAAGCGTTCCCTAGTTCCCAAGATGTTTGAAACAACTTTGAATTTAGATTCGTCAACGTTCGTAAACATTACAGCCTCTTTCTTATCAAATTTACTTATTATTGCTGCAAGTTCAAACTTCTTTTTTACTTTTTTGTGTATGGTTATTAATTCGCCTCTTTTCTCGAGGTTTGATAAAAAGCTTCTTAAATCATAATCATGCATAAATTCTGAACCCTCTTTTCTGGTGCTATTTTCAACATTCTTTTGCTTGGACTTGGAATCAGAGTTTCTAGTATTGTTGTTTTTCAAAATTCTTTTGTGATCCTTGTTGTTGTCTTTTTTGACCATTTATTTCTCCTCTATTGCTGAAAGGATTTTTTCATTAATTATTTTCATGTCATCTAAATGTAATTTATTTTTTGTGAACATTGATATTATGCAGATACCATTTTTCATCAGGGAGATCCTAGTAGAAAGGGTGTCTATGAATAGCTGATCATTCTTGTCTTGGATTACCCTGGCAGTGTTTGATTTGTTTGTCACAGCTAATGATACCGAAATAGATCCAAGCTTTGATTCATTCTCTGATATTGAAATAAAATAACCGTTATCAAATCTTAGTATATTTAAGAGAAATTTTCTACCCAGTGTGTTTGAGAAAATCTCTGTAGGATTGCTAATCGACATTATTTATGATTTATAAGGTAAATCATATTACTGTTAAATCTTTCTTTAAATGCACGTGCAAATCTATATCTAGAATTAAATTCTCAAGATAGTCTGGGTAGAAATGAGAAATCTGCAAATTGATGACATTACTTATAAAAGACTCCAATCATTGCTAAGCGAGTATATTTCCTCAAAACAACAAGATAAGGATATCAATGATTTGTTAAATGAGTTAATTGATAATTATCAAGAAGTACAATGGGGTACATTGGGCGGCGGAGCAGGTGGCGGTTAAAAAGCATCTTTTTAAAAATTATATCAGTTAATAAATAAAATATGGCATTGATCATTTGAATTAGAGTTGCTTATATCTCATATTTCAGATATCCATTTGGGCTATGCTCAATTCAGTCTCCAAGAGCGAGAAGAAGATTTATACGAAGTATTTGGAGAGGCTATTGAAAAATCCATTAATGAGCATGTAAAAGCTATAATTTTAGCTGGAGATATATTTCATAATCCTAAACCAAATGGTGCGGCTATTATTAGACTCGCCAGAGAACTAAAAAAACTAAAAGAAAAATCAATACCCGTATTTTTTGTATTAGGCGAGCACGATATAAGTAGATCTAATGATGTACCGCTGCCTTACCTATTTCATAATTTGGGATTAGCAAAAAGGCTCAAACCCGATTCGCCCGTACAAATTGACAATCTATTAATCTATGGGTTCAATAAGGAACGTCGTTCAAATATTGATAACGGTTTGATCAGACCATTTAGAAAATTAGAGTCTATCCTGAAAAATGACATCCAAAAACAGACCGTTCAAAATCATTGTTTAAAAAAGATACTTGTTCTTCATCAAGGCCTTTATGATTTTAACAAATTTGCAGGTGAAATTTTTTCTAATGATTTACCAATCGGATTTGATTATTATGCTATGGGTCATTATCATGACCACATTGAAAAGAGATTTACTACTCTAAACGAAGGCTTGGTGGCTTATCCGGGTTCCATTGATCTAGGACATAATGAAGCCATTTCAGACGTGGAGAAGGGATTTCTGTTAGTAGATCTTTCGGAAGCCTCTGCAAACGTCAATACTCATTGGATAAAGCTTGAAAAGAGACGACATCAGTTTGAATACCAAATAGAATATCCCGATTTGGATGATAAATTAAGGTATATCTTACAAGAATCTGCTCAATATTCAAAGAAACCTGTTATTGACTTGAAAATAAGGGGATCTGATATAGATCCAAAAATATTATCTAGACAATTATTACAATTAGAGACTTCGTTTTTATATTATAATTGGAATATTTTAGGTGAAGATTCCACCACTGGTAGCTTTTCTTATGATAATACAGGAGAGTTTGATATGGATAAAGAGATGTCTTCATTGATTCTAAAATCTCTCCGTTCTGAACCTTTGACTCATCTGTCACTGGATCTAATCAATATGTTTCATAATGACGGTGACTCCCACGATAACAAGAATATTGATAAAGATAAAAATAATCAAATTGCCGATTATCTTTGGAAGTTTTTTGAAAATAATAAATCAAGCTATCAGACAATGGATAATTCAAAAATAGATGGGAAAGGTGATTCGAATTGATAAAGAGGATAATTTTAAATAACTTTTTATCACACACTGATACTTCTCTTGAGTTTCATCCTGGGATTACTGTTTTCGTAGGGCATAATGGTTCAGGTAAATCCAGTATTATTGATTCTATAACTTTTGCCCTATTCGATGAACACACTCGCAAATCTGACAAAAATTTGTTAACAAGAGGGATGGGTGGATATGTTAATAATGAAGCGGGATCATTTGTAATTTTAGAGTTCTCTATAGGACCTACAAATTATAGGATCAGAAGACAAATAGATAGTCAAGGACGACTGGCTTCTGTTAGATTAGAACAGATACTCAAAAATAGCAACAATGCTTTAGGAACGGATCAAAATGACAAATCTGTCTACAGACCAATCATCTCTGGTGAACGAAAGCAACTGGGCGAATCAGTAATCCGTGAAACGGAGTCTATTATGGGGATTAACTACACTAAATTGCAAATAGCAGGTATTATTCAACAAGGTGAAATAAGTAAAATAATAGATTCACAGCCTAAGGAATTTAAAGAATTATTAAATAACATGATTGGATTAGATAGATTAGATAGATCTTTTAATAATATGCATAATGTTATAGAAGGATTTAGAAAAATACTAAGGGAAAAAACCCAGGGTTATGACGATAATCAAATAAATATTCTCATTAAGAAAACCAAAGATAATGAATCTAGACTTTTGCAATCAAAACAAACATTAAATACCGTCCTTGTGCATTTATCTCAGAAAACAGAAACATTAAATGAATTGGAAAAACAAATCGAAATTCTTGAGCCAAAAATAGCTAAACTTTCTGAAATTAGATCCTTAGAAAATACTTTATTAAAATATTTCAGAGAACGATCGAATTCTTTGAAAACCGAAATTGATAAATTACAAAGAATGATTGTGGATATAAAAAATGCTGTTACATTCTTGAGGGACAAAGATGAAGTCTTTATCACTATTCAGATGGTCAATGCCGAATTAGATGAATTAAACAATAAAGTTATCAAAGTGGAGGGGGAGATAGGAAAGCTGGAAGGATTTACCGAATGTGCACAAAAAATCCAAATTAAAGATGGTAGGTGTCCTGTTTGCGACTCTGAAATCATCTCACTTAACCAAATGTTTGATATTTCTCATATCACTCTTGAACTCCACAAAAAGATCAAAGAGAAGCAGGTTCTACTCTCTGAAATATCAAAACTAAACAAAGAGGAAATGGAATGCAAAAGGAAGGAGAAAAATATAATATCTGCAGAGCGTACTCTATTGAATTATGACTTTGATATTGATGGCAGTACCGATACCTTAGAGCATAAACTAGAGAATCTAAAAAAAGATCACCAGACCATATCAAAACTAAAATTTGATACTTTAGTAAATATCGATTTATCAGCATACAAATTAGATGAATATTCTGCAAACTTGATCGATATTATTCAAAATATGAGAAATGATGTCATCGAGGTTGATTTAGACTCTTATCAGCAAAAAAAATTAACCAAAAACAAACTTTCAGTGGAAATGGTTAATATTCACAATCAAAAAGCCGTATTGGAAAAAACAGTTGTAGACATTCAAAGAGAGAATTCAGAACTTCGATCCTTGATCTCAGAGTTATCGTCTGCCACCAAATTTATTTCCGATCTTGAAAATATTCGCTCGATGGTCTTTAACAGAGATGGCATTGTAAGTTTAAGTTTAAGAACACGGGCGCTAAGCTTGATTTCTGCTAAAGCCTCAGAATACATCAACATTTTCAACGTGGGACTGTCAAGAATTACATTAATTGAAAAACCAAGAGAAATAAAGGTACTTTGTTATGGAAAACGGGGAGAAATTGATACTATATCATTGAGCGGAGGCGAGAAAGTCGCTGTCTCTTTGGCTATTAGGATGGGGATTGCATTCTTGATGGGATCATCAAAAATTGATTTTATCATTTTAGATGAGCCTACGACCAATTTGGATGAGGAAAGACGTCGATCGTTTGTAAAAATTATTTCTGATGTCTTTAGCAAAGGTGTGAGTCCATTGGCCCAAATGATAATTATTACTCATGATGAAGAGATATTTGAAAATTCTGAGGTTGAACAAGTGTATAAATTCAAGATGACTGAAAAGGGTTCCAGTGTGAGTATTGTCTAAAAATTGTTTAGCGTATGTATATACTTCATTCGCATCGGCAAAATGGAATTTCAGTAAGAGTGTATATATCGAAAAGATTAATAGATCATGAACAAATAAGGTAGATGTCGTAAAAACCATGAAATTATCTCGTTTGCCTAGAGAGGCACGAAGAACCCGTAAACCAAAGCAAGAAAACTGGGTGAAGGGTCCAAACAAGACATTTTGGATTCAATGCATGTACCAAAAGTGTAATTATTATTGGCGATACTCTGGAGGAAAAAACTGGGCTGAATGCCCGATATGTCACTCCATAAGCAAGGTTTCGATAGCTAGAAAATGTTTTAAGTTTAGTAATCCTGAAACGTAGGAAATAAATAACTTTGGCATTCTCAAGTATTTCCTGACCCATTGTCAAGTAAAAAAAAGTTGTCTATTCCTGTATAAAATAGGAATTCTCATCCTTGGCCAGTAAAAGCTTTACATTGTGGTCATAATCTTCTAGTTTTGCCTCTTTATCAGATAGGTCCACACTGATGTTTGTTTTTTCCAAATCATTAAAAATCAAAAGCGTCTTGTCTTGACCAAAAGTTTTTGGTATAGTTTGTAAGAAGAAATTCAATGTGTATATATCCTCAAAAATCTCGTTAGTCAAATTTTTTAGATTTTCATCATACAGCTTTAGATTTATCCTTTCCCTAGTTTTGGTAATCATGGCAATGTTCATTATTATAGATAGGAAATGGAATCTAACAAATTTATGTATTTAACTCTTTTTCATCTTATTCTATGTATTCTTCTTCTATGTAACCCTCTCTCATATACATCCGACTGTCCTCAATTGACATATCTTTTTTCTCTTTGATGTTTTTCCATTCGTTTACTGGTTCTGGATCCTTACCCATTGTCCTTTCTACTATTTCGTCTATTCTTACAAACGAAGGTAAATTTACCCACTGTCCTACTAACAACGCTTCTCCGGGATTGAGAGATGGTAATTGTTCAATGATCTTACCATTTATTGATTCACTAGATGATTCAATTTGTGATTGATCTTCTTGTTGAACCAACTTCATTATCGCCAGGGAACCCATTTGACTTAATACATTTGGATCCAAAGTTCTTGGTCGTTGGGACACGATTATTAATCCTACTCCAAATTTTCTTCCCTCTCTTGCAACCTTTGAGGCAATATACTTTGTATCAGTATTCTCATTTTTCGGCATGAATACATGGGCTTCTTCAATTACCACAATGACTGGACTATGAAATAATATTGGGTTAGTGCTTTCATAATTTGATTTCAAGCTCTGGCTCTTTGAGAGCTTTCTTTGATACAAGATTGATTCGAGGTAAAACGATATCGCTACATTAGCTTGTTTCTCAGTGAATTCTATCAGATTTATTATATTTATACAACCTTCTCTGATTTGGGAAACAGGATCTGATGCGTTTGGAATCAAAATGTTGTCAAATCTTCTCCTTGCTTCCTTGATCTTGTCCACTACTCTATCTGCAGAACTTGCAAATCTCTTCTCCCTAAAACCTATGTCTTTTACATTTTTCTCTAATTCCTCCCAAAAGTCATCTCCTATCTTCTTCTTCAGGTCATCGTTATCATAGGCCTTTAGTAATATTGTGTTTTGAATGTCTGCGTTTTCTCTTATTTCTATGACTTCTCCAAACTTGTCGGATGTTAATAATCTCGGGTTTATCTGGGCCTGCACAAAATTAATGTTCTCTCCCTGTAGGAAGCGATATTCATCGTGATAGTCAAAGATCACCATTGTGCCCGGAATTTTTGCTATCGATTTCGCGATAACACTGACTAAATTGCTTTTTCCCATACCTGTCATTGCCAAAATTCCTAGGTGTCTAGTTGTAAGTCTATTGATGTTGACTCTGACATTCACATTTGTATTTCTTAAAAGAGTACCTATCTTTAGCCATGATTCTTCCTCAGAATCAAAAATGTCCTTTAAATCATCTTTTTTTGCCCTGCATACCTCGGTTCCTGGTAGCGGTGGTATTTCAGGTAAAAAGGCTTTTGATTTTTTTAGCATATCAAGCATACCGAGAATTTTTACATTAACTTTAAAGCTCTTATCTCTCTTGTTTATATCAGCTACAATCTTACTCTCTAGAGCTTCTTCAAAATTAGAAATCTCATCTAGTGCATCGCTCTTAATGGAACATGATTCCACCACCCCTAGAATCCTCTTTTGAAAGCCATCAGTTATTGTTATGTATTCTCCTAATCCTACGGGCTCTTTACCTTCAAAAGTAATGTATCCAGGTTTAGTTACGCCTATAACGACACCCAAAAGCTCCTCATTTGTCGTCGTGGTGGAATCATTCTGTAATTTATTCAGCTCTCTGTGCATTTATACAGTAGTTAGGAGATTGGAGTTTTTATTATTTGTCATCAGGTTCTAATTAGGATAATTTTCAGACAAAACTGATGGTCTTTGGTGCTCAGCCGTTCAGAGGCTGCATTCCTTTGATAGAGTCTAGAATCATGAATATCATATGAGATGAATTTTACAATTTCATTCTCATTTGATGTATATAGTATAATATTGTAATGATGTTAAGAATATTTTATAATTATGAGATTAAATAATAAATAATTACATGTCTTGATCAAACTTATATTCGTTATGTAACATTCTAAATTCTTTGTTTAATCTCTAAATCTGGATTTCATAGTTTTTATTTGCTTGTTAAAATAATATTATTGTGATTCAATATGCCGATCTTAGATATATTAAAAGAATGTGCTGTTAATGTTTATAAGAATACCCATGATTTGATAGGAACCATTGAGGGACAAGAAAAGTTTGAAATGGGTGCAGGCGGTGATGTATCCACTAAAATTGACTTGATTGCCGAAAAATCTGTTTTTGAGATTTTAAAGAAGAATTCTTTTGACCCTGACGTTGTGGGAGAGGAATGTGGTTTCATAGAGGGCAAAGATAATGGGCTAGTTGTTATGGATGGGGTTGATGGTACAACCAACGCAAATTGTGGATTACCATTTTACTGTTGTTCGCTTGCATATTCTCCGGATACCAATTTAAAATCCGTTACTGATGCTGTGGTATTTAATCTAGTATCTGGGGATTTATACCATGCTTCCCTGTCCAAAGGCTCATTTATGAATGAAAAAAAAATACAAACTGCAAAGGAGCCATCACTTTCTATAAAGGAAATGGTAATTGGATTAAATATTTCTGGATTATCGGAACACCATTTTTTATCTATTTCAAAATTGGTTTCGTCAATTAGTCACGTTAGACACCTGGGTGCAAATGCATTAGAATTATGCTATTTTGCACGTGGTGCTATAGATGCCTACATTGATATCCGAGACAAGATAAGGGCAATAGATATGGCCGCCTGTTATCTTATAGCTAAAGAAGCCGGCGGGTTAATTTTCGATACTTCTGGAAAGGAATTAAATACTAATCTTTCTGTGAACTCTAGGATGTCTTTCATAGCTGTTGCTAATATTCCTATGTATGATTGGATAATTAACCTGATAAGGTGATCCTTTATCCATTATAGTAATATTTTAGAATATTGTAAATTCTTATTCTATTAGGATGCTTGTCTTACTTCATTCGCAAATGCTCTTTATTCCCAATTCATGAATTTGTCAAATCTATTAACATTTAACGATTCAATTTTTTAGATTGAAGTATAACGATAATACTTTTTCCTTATTGTGGCTATACTGATACAAATTACATAATAAAAGAATTTAATAATATCTAATGGCTAGTAGATGTGTGGATTTCTTTCATAAAAAATATTCTTGCGAAGTTGATGGAGAAAAGTTTAGCTCTGTGGAAGATTTGATGAATCATTATAGAACAGTTCATCATAAGTTGATCTTAAAATGCCAGAAATGTGGGAAAGAATTCATTCACGAAAAGTATAGATTACATCATGTACGTGAAGAACATGAAAAAGAGATGGACGCTAGGGTTCATAAAAGTGAACATAAACATACAGAGACTGGAAATCCTCAAGACCGGGTAGATTCCAATACGAGAAATTTTGGTGACAATTTCTAATATTTTGTTTGTTTTTAGTTGCAAAATATTATTTGCGATTAATAAGAAAAAGACAATGAAAGGTCGATACTTGTATTCTAATCTGTGTATGCAATTGAAAACATTTTTTATGAATTATATACCTGATTATTATGTTTATTGACCTGTGAT
>JACDCB010000006.1 GCA_013694585.1 Candidatus Nitrosopumilus sp.
CTCAATATCATTTGTTTTGGTAAAATCTAAATCTGATGTAATCAAATGAATATCGGCTCCTGAATCCATATCTTTTCTTCTATTAAGAAACCAATTCGGTACTCCGATGGTTCCTATATTTCTGATGGAATTTTCAATATCAGAAAGTTCTTTATCAGTCAAAAAACCTACCCTTATGTATGGATTAATGTTCAAAGACTGTAATATTACTTGAGACAAATTATAACCAACACCTTTAACTTCACTTAATGCAACTACTGACTTTTTGCTGCCTTCGATATCTTTTCCGGCAATTCTTAGAATATGTTTAAACTCTTCGACTGACAACTTGCTTATAAATGAGCATTCCATTTTCCTAAATAAAAACTATGCTAGCCAGATTAATCCCCAACTCCATCTTACCTAATAATAATTACAAAGTCGAGTCATAATAGCATTCTTAAAGTGTAAAATTTATATCAAAATGATTCTAATAATGCAATAATAAGATAGAACGCAACGAAAACGGCAGAAATAAGTCTTATATCCAGCTTCACATATTGTATAGGTAAAATGAATAAAAACATCATCCAGAAGAGAAAGGTTATGGAACACCCGGATGAAAAAGAATTGGAAAACTATCAAAAAGATGTAGAACTAGCTATAGAGAATCACTAAAGTTTAGGTCATCAACAAATGAGATTATCAAAACATGGAAAATAAATTCATGTGTTTTAAGTAATTAACATATTTGTCTATATTATTCGAAAGGAAAATTTTATAAAGTCGCTAGTGATATATTTATTATAAAATGATATCTGACTGGTTATCCCGGGTAGGAAGCGCTATTCCTAGGGGATTCTCTCGCCATTATATTCTAGAGTTATTAGCTGAAGAACCAATGACGGGTAAGGAGATCATCGACAAAGCAATAGTTCAAACAGGTGGAAAATGGAAACCATCGCCGGGCCTTATTTATCCTTTGTTGGGAAGATTACTGGAGGAAGGATTAATTGAAGAGCACGAAAATGGTAGGTATCGGATAACAAAGAAGGGCATTTCAATAGCTTCAGACATTAAATCAGCACATAATATAATGCAAAAACATCTGGAAGTAATGTTCAGAATCGGTAATATGGGAAGATTTATGACCATGGATTTAATTGATAGAATTTCAGCAATAGGATCCACATTGAGTTCAAATCTGGACAGAATGACAGAAGAAGAAAAGAATAAGTATAAAGACTTTTTAGTAAATGAATTACAGAAGCTGAATAATCAGGAAAAAATTCAAGTTGATGATAGAAAAGTAGATGATAGAACGATAACATAACTAAAATGAATAACGATTTGATTAAACAAGGAGCTTACTATCTATTGAGAGGAGGTACTCTCCTTTCTGAGCCTTGTAAAAAATGTGGAAATCTTCAGATAAAATACAAGCAAGATATAATTTGTATGAATTGCCAAAACTCAGAACAAGATAAAATCGACCAGCAAAAAACTCTTGTTAGTAATATCGGAACTAAAAAAGAACCCAGCAATGTGGGGAGCGAGGAAGAGGATAAAAGGGTTTCAAATATGTTTGATGATATCCACGAAGTGCTGAGTCAAACAGAACGTCAGGTGCTTTTAACTTTGGTGGAACTCAACAAGGAACAAAATGCAACATCCAGTCCAAAAAAATACAAGAAATATCTAAAAATCGTTCAAACTAGCTTGAAAACTATTGAAATGATCAAAAGTATCAAACAGCTTTAGATTTATTCGATACCTCGTGTAAGGGACCAAAAGGATCCAATTCTGTCTGTAAGCGGTTTTTATAACCTCGGATCCCAATGCCCAAAATGTATAGATAGGTACAGCCAATAAACCAATTCATACAAGATGACCTGTGCCACGTGGATCTTTCCTTAACTTGAAATTAAGAAGGATAAGATTTTATAAATTATCCAAATTGTTTCTCTTTATTTTATTTCTCTAGAAACCCGGGAATAGTATATAATTGATGGCGAAGGGCATCATAAATTTTAATATAAAAGAAAAGAGTAATCGACAAAAATGATGAATATTTCGATTAAAATACTTAAAGAAATAAAGTTAGACAATTTTATTGTTTTTGCCTCCCTGCCAGATATGGGTAAGGTTGGCGGACTTGTATCAGAACATTTGATTAAAGAGCTTAAAGTGGAAAAATTCGCAGAGATAGGAATCTTTGAAAAGCCTTGGGTAAAAAATGAAAAGGGATTGGTCAAACCTGTAATAGATACCTACGACCTTTTCGTAAATTATGAGAATAAAATTATAATCCTGACTGGTAAAGAACAGCCCCAAGATCCTAGTAACCTCTTTAACTTGTGCCTAACCGTTTTTGACATTTTAAAAAACATAGGTATTCCAAAAATTATTTATACTGCGGGAGGATACCACCAACCTCAATTGGCACAAGCCCCAAAGGTATACGCAGTATCAACAGATAATGAGACAGTTTTTAAGCTGAAAACCCTCGGAATTAATGTCTTTGATAAAGAAATAGAAGTTATTACTTGGTTTAATGGAGTAATTTTGGGAGTTGCAAGCGACATGAAGTTTAAAGCGATAGGTCTTTTTGGGGAGATAATGGAAACCAATGAAAAACAACCTTTGGCGGCAAAATCGATTCTAAAAGTTTTTTCCATTCTAGAGAATATTTCAGTTAATACTGATGCATTTGATTTAGAGTATGATAATCAAATGCTCGATAAAAACAGACGAAATGATAGCTATAGCGAAACATCAAAAAAGTCAGGACCTGGAATAGGTTAAACTTACATTATCCTAATATTAGGAACAAGAACTCTACTTAAAATGAACTCAAAATATCAGACAATCTTCCTGTTTCTAGCTGCAAATGGTTTTGAAATCAGTGCAAGTAAAAAGTAATTTATAACTCAAGTAGAAGAATATTTTTTTTACAAGTAATAGATATTTCTTTGATCCGAAATATTCAACAGAACCGCCTTTGAATTGTACTCCTAGGTCACATATAGTATATTTACTAGAAAGTCATTTACATACTTCAAAGCTTGATGACAAAATATCTAAGATTGTCATTTTAAAGAGAAAAACGTTTATGAAACCTTTGAACAGTAACAATACCCTCTTTTAAAATAATTAGGTTTCTATCCACTCAATAAATAATCTACTCAATAAATAATCTACTGAGGAAAATACCAAATTAGAATCTACATATACCAATTTCAATACAAATTAAAACACCCAGGATATGATGGTTTATAATGACATTAATATCAACTACGCGAAAAATTAATTCATCAGAGGAACTGATATGGAACATTATCTCTGATATTAATAAGGATCCCGATTTTTGGTACGGAATAAAAGCTGTGAAAAATATAAAAACAGAAGGAAATACGACTGAGCGAGAAACTATTATTGCATTCAGACGTTCACGAAGTCTCTAATTGGTAACGTTGATACCTCGAAAACAAATAACAATGGTAATTAAAGACGGACCAATTGTTGGAACAAATGTAATAAATCTAACGAAAATAGATGCTGAAAAAAGCGAAATTAAAGTGGACTGGGATATTCATATGAAAGGATTGATGAGTTTATTCACATTCTTGATCAAGGAACATATTTTAAAGGGGACAGATGAAGCCCTGGAAAGGATAGATAATAAGGCCGAAA
>JACDCB010000180.1 GCA_013694585.1 Candidatus Nitrosopumilus sp.
TTCATGATATTTGTAATTAAATTCTTCAAAACGGGTTAATTTTTTCAATTACATGTTGTTGTTAATTTGACTGGTGAAAATGAAAATATACAGCCGGGAATTTTATAATATAGTGATAATTAGTAATCATTTTATAAATATGCAGTATTTAGTCTAGTATGTCTAATTATGATACCGAAAAAAATGTTTATGTGATAGTTCATGGTCAAAAGCAATTATTTGAAACTGTTAAATCAAGACTTGGTGAAATTGGTATGAAAACAGAAAAATTAGTTTTGGCTGATATGAATAAACCCGGTGATGAGGGTGATTTTGTTGCAATGGTGTGGCCTCCAATGGCTCCTACAGAAATCGTATTGAGTCAAATTATAGATTTCAATGGAACTAACGGACGCGGTATGGGAGCCTGGGCGACTGTAAATCAAAAAGAATTACAGCGTATCCCTCTCAATTAAGAGCCAGAATTAGTCTCTTTACTTTTTCTATATCCATGGGTAAACTGTGAATCATAAACTTTGGAAAATTCATATTTTTTTGGTGCTATTACATCTCCAACCACTATTAATGCAGTTTTAACAATCCTTTCTTCTTTGACTCTCTTTGCAATGGTACCAAGAGTGCCTTTCAGTATTTTTTGATCTTTCCATGTTGCTTTGTATATTATTGCAACTGGGGTATCGTTAGTATAAACTCCGCCCTTCAATAATTCTTCAATAACCCTTTCAAGTAAATGCACGCTTAAATAAAATGCCATGGTCGATCCATGTTTTGACAATTCTGAAATTCGTTCTCTAGCTGGAACAGGTGTTCTGAATTCTGCACGAGTTATGATTATTGTTTGAGTAATGCCAGGCAAAGTTAATTCGAGATTCATAGCTGCTGCTGCACCAAGAAGTGAAGTGATTCCAGGAATAACATTACATTCGATTTCATCTTTCTCTAATCTGTCTATTTGTTCTCTTATAGTACTAAAAATAGCTGGGTCTCCATCATGAAACCTAATCGCCAACTTGCCATTTTTTGTAGAATCCTTTAGAATTTCATATATTTCTAACCTGTCTAATTTCGCTGCATCGTATAATTGAGCATCTCTTTTGGCATACCTCAGTAATTCCGGATTTAATAACGATCCCGAATATATTATTACATCGGCGTTTTCTAAAAGGTTCTTTGCTTTTATTGTAATTAATTCAGGGTCTCCGGGTCCTGAACCTACAAAATAAACTGTGTTCTTTTGGATCATTTTTTCTTTTTGGCTATCATTATTGAAAAGTACTTATCATTGTTTTCATTTTTGTTTTTTGCCACGTCAACAAGCTTCCTTTTTTGTAATGTTTCATTATCGGTTGAGACATCTTCAGCAATAAAAATATCTGAATCCTCCGGAAAACTTGATTCCATTAGTATGTCTATTACATTATTAAAATATCTACCATCCTTTAAGAAAACAAGCGTATCACAACATTCTGCTGCTACTTTTAATCTGTCCAGATTATAACACGCGGGGATTATTCCTATTATCTCCTCTCCTTCTCCTATCGGTGTTTTGATTTCGGCGGAAAACGAGAAAATGGATGTTATTCCTGGTACTATCTCTATCTCAATGTCCTTATAGTTTTTGCACATTTCTTTATGAATATATATCCAAGTACTGTAAAGAGATGGATCACCTACAGTTAAATAAGCAGCTTTTTTTCCATTTCTGACCGCATCTGCTATTTCTTTGGCATTGATCTTCCAATGTTCTCTTAATTTCTCGTAATCTTTTACCATGGGAAAAACTAGCTGACGAATTTCAGTTTCTTTGGCGAGGAATTTTTTGACTATTGACAAAGCAACACTAGGTTTATTCTCTCTCGCAGTTGGGGTATAAATCACATCAGCGTTTTTTATGATATTGATTGCTTTCAAGGTTAGTAAATCGGGATCGCCAGGACCACAGCCAACACAATATAGTGTAGAATTACCCATAAAGGATTTTTAAAAAATATTAATTAAAGTTTTTGTATTTTACTTTGTACCGGAGAAAATTATTACCGGATTTCTTGAAATCATCATAGTACCTGAGCTGGTTTTTTTTGCCTTTGCAATAGTCACCTGGGTTATATCTATTTCCTGCAACTCTGAATCTTGCATAGCTTTAAGTGCGTTGTATATAGTTTCTATCAAGATGGATGTGACCACTATTCTCCCCCCTTCATTTAGCTTGGAAATAGCTAATTTTATTATCTGTTCGGTTTCCCCAGTAGTTCCACCTATTACAATAGCGTCAACATTAGGCAATTTGGGTAAAACATCTTGAGCTAATCCATGTATAATCGTGGCATCATTTAAGATCCCAAATTTTGTTAAATTTTTCTCCGTTAGGTCAATCGCAACCTTGTCCATATCAATGGCATAAACTTTACCTTTTGTTTGAAGAATCAATTCCGCAGTTATGCTGCCACTACCACATCCAATATCTAATGCCGTAAACCCTTCTTTTAGTCGTAATTTACTAATTATTATCGATCGAATGTCTTCTTTTGTAATTGGTACGTTGTCTATCCTGTCAAAAAATTCGTCAGGAATGCCGGGAGTCTTGTAATTCCAGATCATTTCCATCGTTTCATAGGATGTGTTGGTTTAACACAGTATAGGTTAACACCATAAATGTAAATAACATGAAAATAAAGCCAAAAATTGCTATTGTGATTATTTTTTTCTTTTTTTCTTTAGGAAGGTCCCCAGCCATCCTAGTTGCAATTATCTGGGATATGGAGTAAAAAATAATGCCTATTAATATTGTTAATCCTATTGTATTGGATTGATCAGAATTAGGTTTTACAATGGCGCCCAAAATGGATCCTGCGATTGCAGCCATAACGACTCTTAAATAATATATTTTATCTTCTATTAGCAATGATATGCGCTATTAGTTTTTAATCAACCACATTTAATTCCTACTTTCTTGGGATCAGAAAACGACAGGCTCTGCAAGCACGATGATCTTACGTGGACGAGTCATTGGTTTCAACACTTAAGCCCACAATAAAATCAATTTTAATAATTATTCTTGAATTCAATTTCATTTGGTTTTGCTAATCTCAAATCCTGTGTAGTGGCATATTGTATCTTATTATATTCAATAAGATCTTGATAAATTTAGATGACTATTTCAGAGATTGAACTTAGATATATTGTAAATAACATCAAAGAAGTTATTGATAGTGTTTATTATGTAAGCAATATTTCTCTTATAACAAAAAACACTCTGATCCTAAAATTTCACCATTCACAAAAAAATGATGTTTCACTTCTTGTTTCTTCCTTTGGAATCTGTATTACCAAGTATAAGTATTCTATTATTGAAGATAATGACTCTTTAAAAAAAATTAAGACTGATCTTGAACGTTCAAAACTGATCGATATCTCTGTCGTATCTGGAGAACGAATAGTTGAATTTGTTTTTCAATCCATTCAAGGAATGAAATATTATTTAATTGTCGAACTATTTGGTCATGGCAACATAATAATTTGCAATGAATCTCAAAAGATTTTAAATATTCTAAATCCCATTAACGTTCGACATAGAGTATTGAAACCTGGGTTGAAATATTTTCCTCCTCCTTCTAGAGGAGCTGACCCACTATCTTTAGATTATGACGATTTTTTATCTTTAATCAAAAATAGCGATCAGGGGAATATTGATATAAAAAGATGGTTAGGACGAACGTTATCAATTTCAAAGAAATTTATCGAATTGGCAGTTCAAAATAGTAAAGTCCCTAACAAGAAAATTAGAGATCTGACTTCAGTTGAACTAAAGAACTTGTTCGAAGAATTGACCTCATTAATAAGAAATATTTCAACCGGTATCGGACATGAACCGTGCATTATTTTAGATGATGATAATAATCCTGCAGACGTAAGTCCAATAACTCCATCAGATGTTCCTCCGGATCATATTAGAAAATATAGTTTGTACACTGATGCAATTGATGAATTTCTAAACTATTCCGTTTTACATACTAGTTCATCGAGAAATTCCGAATTAGAAAAGCAGATTGAGTCATTAGAGCATGATTTGAATGAACAGAAAAAAGCTAAAGACCTTGTTATTTCCAAATCAAACCAGCTCAGAGATTTTGCCAATCTGCTTATGCAAGAGACTGACGGTGTGTTGAATCCAGAAAAACACTCAATTGCAAAATTACTTCATGATTCGGACGCTAAAATTTTGAGCATAAAAGGTAAGGATTATCTGGAAATTGTAGATGAAAAAATAGCTATAGATATAGGGAATTCTAACATCCCAAAAATTTCTTCCTTGTTATTCAATGTTGCAAAGGATATGGAAAGAGGATTGATTACCATAGAAAATTCCCATTCAAAATTGCTTGAACAAATGGACAAAATTCAAAAACAGAAAAACAAAAAACCATCATTATCAGAAATCAAGATTTTAACTAATAAAGAATGGTATGAAAAATATCGATGGTTTCTTACAACCGACGATGTTTTAGCTATAGGCGGCAGGGATTCATCGTCAAATTCAGTACTTATAAGAAGACATCTTACAGAAAACGACTATGTTTTTCATGCAGAGGTCAATGGTTCTCCTTTCTTTATATTAAAGAACGCTAATAACAAAACCAGCGCGGATCTGTCACAAAGTATCATTGAAACTGCTCAGGCAACTGTATCTTTTAGTAGGTCTTGGAAGGATAATCTTTCTTCTGCTGATGCGTATTGGGTCTATCCATCTCAGGTAAAAAAAGGCGCACCTACGGGTCAGTATCTTCCAAAAGGGGCATTTATAATTGAAGGCAAGAGAAATTTTGTAAAAAATTTGGAAATAAAACTTGCAATTGGTCTATCTTTCATTGAAGACAGACCATTATTTATTGTTGGACCCTTCTCTGCAATCTTGAAAAGATCCATATGTTTAAGAAATATGATTCCGTCTGGCTTTGATGTTGTAAAGGCTTCAAAAAAGATAAAATCTGATTTTGTAGATTACTCTATAAAAAATGAATTTCCTGAACGCTTAATACATCATCTAAAGAATTTATCAATAGATGAAATAGTAAGAATCTTGCCTGTAGGTCAATTCAAACTATTGCCTATTGAAAAAGGCGAGTTAAAGTATGATTTTAATAATTTTTTACCAAAGTAATTAAATTCAAACTCTAAAGATTTGATGGGTACGAATGGGAAGCAGAATAGAAAAGTAATTAAATTCAAACTCTGAAGATTTGATATGTCTAAAGATATTAGAGATGAAACTACTAGTATGACCACTCGAGTATTAGTCAGTGATGTCATGAATAGCCCTATAGTTCATGCAGGACCAAACGATGACCTTGTCACGATTTCAAAACTTATGACTGATGCTCGGATTGGAAGCATTGTTATTTTAGATAATGATAACCCGCTTGGAATAATTACTGATTGGGATATTGTTTCCAAAGCAATAGCTGCCGGTTCAATCCCTTCTGAAATTAAAGCATCGGATATAATGAAACAGTTAGTTACTATTACTGGAGAGGAAAGTATTACATCCGCTGCCAGACTTTTACGACAACATGGAATTAAGCGTTTAGGGGTGACCCATAAAGATAATTTAGTCGGAATTATTTCGGTGTCTGATGTTCTTTCCGTCACACCGGAATTATTTGATGTCGTTTCTGAAAAATCGCTGCTTATAAGAGGCGAGATTGGACGCTCTCCACGAAATATTTCTGGATACTGCGATGAATGTGGTGAATGGTCTGATTTTCTACTTTATGCAGATGGTTCTTACACCTGTGAAGTTTGCAGAGGGGAGTGACAGATATTGGCAAGCATATTTTGATCATATAGTATTGTTGCATGTAGTGGTGGACAATACTTTTCATTTATACATGAATGATTCAGGGATCGTACCTAGGACGTTTCAATCTTTTTTCAGATCATTTTGAAAATAACAAAAACCATAAACGGTTTCTCTCTCTTTTCAATTCTTCGTCTTCTTTTTGATGTTTGTGTTTTATTTAATTAATTCGTTGGTGGTTATAGATCGTGCACAATATTGACATTTCAATAGTATATTTTTTTTGTCAATTATTTCGATTTTTGAACTTAATCCTTCTTCAGTGTTTGTAATGCATCTTAAATTAGGACATTTAAAAAAACCTATTATCTTATCTGGAAGCTGAATCCTTCTCTTTTCGGTTAATTTATAATCTTTAATAATGTTGATGGTTGCATTAGGAGCAATTAATGCGAGCTTATCGGTTTCTTTCTTTTCCAAGAACTTGTTCTCTACCTTTATAATGTCTTTTTTCTTCTGTTTGACACTTGGGACGTTTAATGCTACTGTTATTACATTCCCCTCTTGACCTGTAATATTTAATATGTTGAGAACAAGCAGCGCCCTGGGCGATTCTATATGATCAATGACGGTACCGTTTCTTATTCTTCTTACCAAAAGTTGATTGAATTCTGACATGTGTATACTGATACATTAGTCTATTTTCTGTTTTTTCTATATTACTATTATTTTATCCATCGTGTTGTTTGGTTTTATTTTTTTTCATATATTGTGTTTTCATTTCTTCTACCCAGGAATCCTTTTTCTTGTAAATTTGTTTTTTACTCCTTGGTTTGCATTCACTCAGCAAATAAGAACAAAGAATTGGAAAATAGACCGATGTATCACCATAAACTATTACGTTTCCTTTGTGCGAAGTCTTTATCTTTCCCCAACTCTTACCCTCTTGCAATGTCGCTCCAGATAGACCACCTGTATCAGGTCTTGCATCGGTGAGTTGGATTATGAAATCATGTCCCCCTTCCTTTATTTTTAAAATTTGATACAGGGCTGGGCCGGTCTGCTGAAAAAAGTTCTTTGGTACTCCTCCACCCAACTCTAATCCACCTGAGATATTACTTTTCCATAAAATTGCTGTTGATTCTGCAATATCTTTAATAGGATTTATCGATGGCTTTCCATCAAGCATCGAAGGTAGCATATTCAATCCGATTGAAGAATCACTGAGTGCTGGTATATAGATAGGGACATTAGATTTGAATGCTGAGACCATAAATGATTTGTCAGGCGCCTTGGATTTTTCAGCAGCTTCTTTTCCTATTAAATAAGATAGATCAGCAGTTGAGCTATTTGTAATGTCGATATGTTTTTGGTATATGTTTTGAATATTTTTTTGTATTATTGTATCCTGGGATTGAAGTGTCCCGTATTCTTTTATATATACATCATAAATTCTTACAATTTGTTTTGAATATAATATATCATCATCCACGTCAAAATGGCCCTGTCTAACCGGCAAGTCATATGCAAAGTGTAAATCATGATAGGCATTTGCACCTGTTGTAACAATCCAATCAACAAAACCGTTCTCTATCATAGTTGATATAATCTTCCCAAATCCGATTGGTGTTAATGCTCCTGCTATAGTTAAACAAATTGTCGCATCAGATTCCACCATTTTTTTCATTATGTCTGCCGCCTCTGCTAATCTCCTTGCATTGTATCCTGTATTTCTGAATAAATCTATCAATTCTGATATATTCATATTAGCAAAGATTTCCGGTGGGTCAATTTTTTTCCCCGAAAAACTATGTCGGTTATGGTTCAATCCCTTTAGTCTAGATTGAACTTATTATAATTGTAATCTAGTTAGGTGACATCAAGTAAAGTATATAATTTAAGGTAATTTATTAATGTGAAAATATTTACATCATTTTATTGAGACAAGTCAAAAAAAAGAATGTTGATGTTAGAGATAGTCCGAATTATTTATCCAAAGATGTAAAGGATTATTCTATAAACCAAAAAACATCAATAAACCAGATTTTAAAAAACATGGCTGATTCCGGTGGATTTGAGGGAAGGCATTTGGCTAATGGTATTGAAATACTCAAAAATATGCTAAATGAAAAAAACTGTACTAGGTTCATATCATTTGTTGGTGCCCTTATGTCTACAGGGAATCGAGGTATTGTACGTGATATGATAAAGAATAAGATGTTCGATTGTATTATCACAACGTGCGGTGCACTAGATCACGATATTGCTAAATCTTTTTCCTCATATTATGAAGGTGATTTTAGATTGGATGATCAATTTCTACTAAAGAAAGATATTCATAGATTGGGCAACATTCTAATACCAAACAAAAATTATGGACCTCTTATTGAAAATAAAGTTCAGCCTATTTTGCAAAAATTATACGACAATTCAAAATCTTCGCGAGAATTGGCACCATCTGAAATAATTAGATATATTGGAAGTCACTTAAACGAATCGTCCTTTTTGTATTGGGCTTTTAAGAATGATATTCCTGTATTTGTTCCTGGAATTGTTGATGGTGCGGTGGGGAACCAGATTTGGCTATTTAATCAATCTCATAAAGATTTCAAAATTGATATCCTAAAAGATCAGACAAAGTTATCTGAGATAATTTTTGATGCAAAAAAGACTGGAGCTTTCATGATGGGAGGAGGACTTTCAAAACATCATACTCTATGGTGGAATCAGTATAGAGGTGGATTGGACTATGCGGTATATATTACAACCGCATCTGAATGGGATGGAAGCTTAAGTGGAGCTCCAGTTGCCGAGGCTATTTCTTGGGGAAAGGTTACTACACAAGCTAAACAAATTACTATTCACGCAGATGTGAGCACTGTGTTACCATTCATTTACTACGGCTTGATATCAAAATAAAAAAAGTGTTCTTCCTGGATGGAGTTTAAGATCTATTGAAGGATGATTTTGTTGATTCGAGCCGAATTGGGGTCCTCTGGCTGATCCATTGCGTTAGTAGATGAATTTGCAATTTTGTCAACAATCTCTAACCCTTCTGTTACTTTTCCAAATACTGTATATTGATTATCCAAAAATTTTGAATCATTTAATACAATAAAGAACTGTGAACCAGCACTATTAGGATCATTTGTTCGAGCCATCGATAATATTCCTCTTTCATGAGGTATGCTGTTGAACTCTTGATTTATTGTGTACCCGGGACCTCCAGTACCCCAAGTATCTCTACTACTGTTGTCATTTTTTGTATTTGGGTCTCCAACCTGAATAACGAAGCCTGGTACTATTCTGTGAAATACTACTCCATCGTAAAATCCTTTGCTAGCCAGGTCTTGAAAGTTCTTCACGTGATTTGGTGCTACATCAGAATAAAACTCAATTTTTATTGGACCTTGAGTAGTTTCAATAATTGCTGTGTTATTTGTGGTAGTAGTCATACTATTGTTTGATGTTGTATTGTTGATATTATTTAAAACATTAGATTCTAAAATTAAATTTGAAGTACCATTTGTCAAATTACTACTAGCTAAAGTAGTATTGGAGGAGGTGCCATCTGCGTTGTTTGTTTTGAAATCATGATTCACTTTGTACACCAACACTCCAAAAAATAATCCTGGATCATCACTTTCAAAACTCTTTGAAGCGTATTCTAATGATAGTGGTTCTGAAGTGTTACCTTTTGGATACTTTATGTCCTTTATGTAAAAGGGTATCGCATTAGGCTGGTATGCTGGTGATAATGTTCCACTACTTGGATTAAAGAATCCAATCGTTTGAAACGGCATCATATTCCCCAAAAGCGAATCCCAGTACTTTTGTTTTGGCGTATCTCCATTAGATTCAACATATTCTGATTCATTAAATCCACCTATTCGAATAAACCAATGCTTTTTACTTTCATCTCCACCACTTCCTAATACATATAGAGGACTTGGATTGGTGGGATCCAAAGAAGGCAATTTTTGTCCCACTACATATATCAAAATATAGTCTGATTTCAAATCATTAGCAATTTTCCATCCTTCTTCTTCAGGACTGATGAACATTTTTGCTATTGTTTCTATTCTTGTTTGATTAATTGTTGCATTATCAGCAATAGATGTTCTATTTCCCAATGTTGTTATCCAATATCCGTAATCCCACCATGCTGTTACCACTGAATCAGCTGGTGTGTTCTTTGACATCCAATCTAGTGTTTCTATCCAATCGTCGGTTGTTAATCGATAATTAGTACCCCCATTAGCAATAGATGTAGGAACATCTGCAGAAGTAATCCAATTTGTGTTAGCATCGTAAACCATAGGAATGGTCAACATTACTATTAAAATGGATGCAAATCCTACATATGGTAAAAATTCTTTTTTGAGTTTCATGTTCTTTTGTGATTTTGCTCCGTTCCTATTTGAAGTCGCTAGTGTTTGTTCCGCTTCTGTCCTGATCGATGTTATGGCTCTAATTGATTGATAAATTCCTATACTTGATAATATTATGATGCTTATCGATGCAAATACCAAAAGCCTTGCAAATGTCGCACTAATATAAATTCCAGTAAGTCCTATTATCAATCCAAAAATCATGTTGCTATTGCTTTTATTCTTAAACGCTAGCCATATTCCTAGCCCCGCAAAAATGATCAGAATTGAAAACTGTCTAAAGTAATCTATTATCGTGGGTGTGAAATGTTCTGCAACCGACTCTACTAGTTTGTTCTCTGCAGAAAGAAATGGGTTTATTGCATTGAGATATCTAAAGGAGGGCACTTTGTAAAAGCCACCGACTACTATGGACATTCCTATTATTACGAAAATTCCTAGAATTATTGCAGTTTTTAAAGTGGCCCTTCTCTCAGAACTTTTTAACCTTACTACGGTAGTGACTAATAGAAATAATGTGCTAGCCATTAACAATAAGCCTGGCAATCCAAGAACAAATGACATGCCTGGCCTCGGAAAAGCCCCGGCAAGTAATAGAGCTGAAGCTGTAAAAAGAACCGCTACCACTAAATTATTTTTGAGATCTTTGGAAACAAATCCAAGGACTATTATAAATATACCGATAGGGATTACGAAATACTGAGCTCCACCCCAAGAGGTTATTGCAAGTCCAATAAAGATTCCTCCAAAAATTGCTTTGGGGACCAAAAATTTGTATTTTTTATCTTTTAATGCAGATAAAAACAGGTACGTGCCTCCTAACCCATAAAAAAGCCCTAGTGGCTCTGACTTAAACCATCCCAAGTTTCCTCTTTGAATTATCGCAGGACTCACAGCAAAGAAAAGGGATGAAATTAATCCTGGAATGGTGCTTCCGGTTATAGCTCTTACTAACAAGAACATAAGTATGGTGGATGCGGATCCTATGACTACCGGAAACCATATTGTGAAATCCATCAAAGACATGTTCATACCAAAAATTTTGTAGAGCGTGGCCGCAGTTAGATGTAAGCCAGACTGCGATGTTCCAGCAATATCTCTGCCATCGGGAAACCATGACTTGTAGTCATGCCATTCAAGATATGGTCCAAATCCGTTATTTACTATATATTCCGTAGCTCTATAATCAAAAAAAGGATCAAATTCATTTAAATAAAATCCATATTTGATTGGGTATGCTCTAAGGATGAATGCAATGCTAAAAGCTAAACATAACACTGCGATTATAAGAAGATACTTAGTTGCCCTACGACTCTTCTCTGATTTTAAAAACTCTCTTCCTGCCATTACCTACACGCTTATTATGATTTTTTAAACTTTATTTAATATTTAATCATTCGTAGTGATGATGTTTTTGATTAGACAGATTTATTCAATTTCCATTATTGCGGTTTTACAAATATTCACATCTTTGCAAAAATCTTCTGCGTCCTTGACTGTTCCAACAATGGATCCATAATGCATAGGTACCGCGATTTTTTTGGGCTTGATTAACTCATTTGTGGCTTTTGCTGCTTCCTTTGCGGTCATTACATAAGTACCAGAAACAGGCACAAATAAAATATCAGGATTTACATTTTCCATTTCTGGAATAATATCTGTGTCTCCTGTATGGTATATTTTTAAGTCATTTACATTTATGATAAATCCGATTTTTTCATCTTTTTTCGGATGAAATTTTTTATTGGTATTATATGCTTCTATACCTCTTATTTCCATATTTCCAACCATCTTTGCTTCCTTGTGTCTTAAGGGAATTATTTCATTATCTGCATAATTATTTTTTAATACTTCCACGCATTCATGAGAGCAAATTATTTTTGTATTTTCGTTTATCACATTATTAATATCCTCTATACTTAGATGATCAAAATGATTATGAGAAATCAAAAGTATATCTGCATCACTCTTGCGAGCATATGATGGAATTAATTTATACGGATCAACATAAATTTTATTACCATTTACTTGAATTTTAAATCCATCATGGCCATTCCACCTTATTTCGATCCCTTCTATGTTCATCATATATGTATAAAGAAAGCAATTAGGAATAATTTAAATTTGACCTAAGTTTGGAATGTACAAAAATAATTCTATTGCTTTTTAATGTGATTACATCCACTCCTTTTTTAAGAGCCCTTTTAATTAAATCCTTGTCTATTGTTGCTAATGGGCGTCTTTTTTCTGCTGAGATATTTAATAAAATGGAATCCACTGTTGAATTGGGTTGTGTTATTTCTAACTTATCGAGTTCATCGTTGTCTAAATACTTGAAATCCCCTTTTTTTATCTGATCATTTATTATTTTTAAGGAAAGGCTGGCAATTTTTGATCTCTTTATTCCTGCCGTTTTTTCTATCTGTCCTAGTTCGTTAATCGTCTCAGGATGAATGAGCCATACCAATTTTCCAAATCTAGATTCTAGAGCTTCAAGGTTTTTAACTGGATCATAGCATAAAACCATTAAAAAACTGGTGTCAGAAATAACCTCCATCTTAATTTATACAGCTATTCCTGCACCTATCAATCGCCATCGATCTGCTATTCTCCGGCTTAAAGCTACTCTGCTTTGGGGCATCAGACAGATCGGCTTCTTTATTTTTACTTCGATCCTCTGATTTTTTGAATTCGTAACATTTCCTATCGTAACCGCTGTTCCGATATTCAATCTTAAATTTTCCTTGGTTTTTATAGGTTCAACCTTAACCAAATCCTGTGTTCCAACCGCGGTATCAAATAAATTAATGTCTATCGTAATTTCATCGACAACTGGAGGCAATGAATTCGGTTTTCCAACTACTGCACCTATCAATGAATCACTTTTAATAAATGACGGATCCAGTTTTGAACCTATTGCGACCAATCCGCCTGGTTTCACTTTGTCCACCAATCCTGCACCAGTAGCTAATGACCCTATTTCAGAAAAAATAGATTCATATTTGTTCTTCTTTTCATTGTAAATTCCAGGCAAAATTTCTATTTCGCTGCCTGCTTCAAATTCACCTTGAATTAAAGCTCCTCCTAATACTCCTCCTTTGATGTTTTTAATGGGTGTACCTGGTTTGTTGATATCAAAAGATCTCAATATATGCATTATACCATTTTTATTGTGAATTCTTTCTGGCGTGGGAATATATTTTTCAATGTATTCGATTAATACATCGATATTTGCCTTGTGCTGTGCTGATATGGGAATTATTGGAGCATTTTCAGCCACACTTCCCTTTACAAATTCTTTTATTTGGTTATAATTTTCTACTGCATTTTCTTTTTCAGTTAGATCGACTTTGTTTTGTACGATTACAATATTTTCAATGCCTAGTACCTGTAATGCTAATAAATGTTCTCTAGTTTGTGGTTGGGGTACTTTTTCGTTAGCTGCAACAACTAATATTGCGCCATCCATAAGAGCACCTCCAGAAAGCATATTAGCCATTAAACTTTCATGACCAGGAGAGTCAACAAAACTTACTACTCTTGTTAATTGTGCTTCAGAATTACATATACCACATTTGGGTTGAACAGAATAATCTGATGGGGGCGGACAATTGGGACATTTATAAAAAGCGGCGTCTGCATAGCCTACTTTAATCGTAATTCCTCGTCGAAGCTCTTCACTATGACCGCTTGTCCAAACTCCTGTTATAGCTTCAATAAGTGTAGTTTTACCATGATCTACATGTCCTGAGGTACCTATGTTTATACATGGTTGATAACCATATTTTTGAATATACCACTCAGGTAAAGTATCCTTCCAGTGCAATACCTGTTGTATTTTTTCTTTCAAATATTAATTTACTTAAAGTGTTAAACCAGATAGTTATGAAATGAAAATAAAAGAAATATTTTTGAATTTATTTAGTTACCTGGGCTTCTTCTTGTGCTGAAGATTGTTGCACTTTTTCAGGCAATGTCGCATCAATCAGACGACAATTTAATTGATAGATTTCTTCTGTGATCATATTCCCCCTGACCAATTTTCTTTTTCTTTCTCCAGGTGCTAGATTTCGCATTCCGACTCCTCTTGTCATGAGGACATATTTTTTTGTGGCCCCGTGCAGATCTGAACGCATAGGTGTACCTGATTTGTCGCTCCCGCCGGTTAACTTTATTTTCCCTTCCTTAAATCCTAAAATAGATGATTCTAATATGTCTCCAAGCTTAGAACCTAATAATGGTTGAGCACTTTTATCCTTTAACTCTTGATTAGTGCTTTTACCCGTTGAATCTGAAATAACTACTTTAAATTCTACCAAAGTCTTTATTAGATAAATTTTCAGCCTTAATTAATCTTGCTAAAAATTTCATTCTTCCTCATTGCCCTTTGTTTAATGAAATTTTCACCCTAAACTTTTATTTTTATCTAACAAACTTATTGTATTCAGGTTACTTTTTAGATGATTCAAAATCCCCCTTTATCCCAACTTGATTGAAAATTATCTGCTAAAGTAACCGCTTTTTCTTTCATCTGTTCAATATAATCATCGTAATCTACTTCCATTCCACATTTTTCACATTTTATCTTATCCTTTTCGATATCAAAATTAGCCTTGTTATTGCAATTTACACATCTGGCGTCCATGATGAACATTGGTTGTTGAATTCTTAAATATTTTTACACTAATCTTGGAAACCAATTCAAGTAAACAGTTGGTTGAAAGGTTAACTATCTGACTGGCTGATTGATTGATTGATTGATTGATTGATTGATTGGCATGATATCATGTCAACCATCAAAATCATATTCTTTATTATGGAAAACCAAAAATATTGACTAATGTACCTAATTAACCTGTTTGAAAATTAAAGAATTATTGGATGGAAATATAGTTGGATCTGGCTCTGATTATCTAGTTATTCAAAAGGAAAAAAAGCGGTATTATGTAGAAATTCTTCCACCTACTTTAAAGGAATTGAAAAATTCATCTACCCCATATGGTTCTCAAATCGATTAGATTAACCAGGTAATATACAAGTGGGATGAATAACGATTAAATCAAATAAGATATTAATTAAAGTATTTGATGCCGAATAAATCTGCCTCCACCGTCTTAGACCCTGCCGAAGAAAAAGTAAAAGTAGAAGTTGAAGAATTAAAGAGGGATATCTCTCAATCAACAACAAAGCTAGAAAAGTACAAAATTATTTATAATAAGAAGGCAGAATCCGAATTTTTTGTAGATAATTCCGCATTAGCTGGTTTTACCGGTGAACGTATTTTATATATGGCCATTAGAGAGCTGATAGAAAACTCTTTGGACTCTTGCGAAAGTTTTTCGATTCTGCCGTCTATTAAAATTTCATTAAAAATTTTTGATCAATCTAATGATTTGTGGATGCTGACGTGCGAAGATAATGGAACGGGCATAAATTCAGATAAATTGCCCATAGCCGTTTGCTCTTTTCTAACTTCTGCAAAATACATGGAGAAACAGCAAAGGGGACTCTTTGGAGTTGGTTTGAAAATGGTTGCGGCTTTTTCTACAAAGGATACTGATTTTCCAATAAAAGTTTGGAATAAATCAATTGATGAGCAAGATGAATATTATTTTGAGTTACGAACTGATATTGGAACCAATAAACCTATTGTATTGTCAAAAAAATTACTGCTTAAACAACATTCTCGTATTCAGGACACATCTGGTTTTCGAATAGAAGTCATTTTGCGGGCAAAGTTAGTACCTATTACTAAGAACAAAATTTATGAGTATGTTTCTGAAACGAGTATTGTAAATCCATATTCATCCATAACCTTTGAAACAGATGATGGTATATTTCAATTTAATAGAAGGACATCAATAATGCCTAATCCGGCACAAGAAATCTTGCCCCATCCCTCCGATATGGATCTAAAAACCTTAAAAAAAGCCATTTCTAAATTCCAAACTCAAAAAATGTCTTTACCAAAAATTTTAAGCTCATCATTTCAAAAGCTTTCTTATGAAAAAGCGAAGGATATTGTTACTAACACTGGATTATCATTAAAGACCCCTACTGGTGATTTCAGTGAGCATGATCTTATTAAAATTGTAAACATTTGCAAAAAAACTAAATTCCAGAACCCGAATACAGACCATTTAAGTCCTATTGGTCGAGAAGTTCTTACAATCGGAATGATGTCAGAATATACTATTGTATCAAATAAAGGGAATGATATTACAGGAGTAACGGCCACAGCCACAGCTGAAAAGCCTGTCCTTCATGATACCGATCTTAATCCTCAGGGAACCGATGATACTGTTACTGCATCAACTTTTGAATCAGCACAAAATGAGAAACCAACACCAACACCATTCAAAAATAATTTATCAAAATCAAATTTTTCAGTTAAAGTCCTTAAGCCTGTCCTTACTACTTATACATCAAGAACATGTGTCATAAATAATAGGCCCACAGTAGTTGAAACTGGTTTGGCTTATGGTGGGGATATTCCTTCATTCAAGCTATATCGGTTTGCTAATAAAATTCCTCTATTATATGATGAAGGGTCCGACGTTGCTAGAGAGGTTATATCAGAAGTAGAGATTAATAAGATGGGGATCACCAAAAAACAGGCAAAGGAACAATTTTCCGTCAACAAAGAATCAAAAAAAGATAGAGTCATTGAGGTTTTGCCATTGCATATTTTTTTCCATATTTGTTCAACAAAAATCCCTTACAAAACCGCCGGAAAAGAAAGCATTGCTTCGGAAGGCGAACTGAAATACTATATGAAATCATGTCTATCTGAACTATATAGGAAATTAAGTACTCAAATACGCAAGGAACTCAAATTAAAGGAGGCAGAAAATAAGATCAGACTATATAAACACTATCTGCCATTCATAGTAGATTCAATAAACGAATCGCTTGGGAGTAAAAATTCAAAATTAAACGAATCGTTTTCTAGATTGATTGAGAATCATTTATCCAAAAAACCCCAAATAGACGTGGGTGACGCTTCTTCTGCTGATTCTACTTTACCCGTTCAAGCATCTCATAAAATGGATCTTGCAGATATAGATCTAGAGCCGGACATACAGGATACCAAAGATACCACAGATACCAAAGATACGGACATACAGGATACCAAAGATACCAGAGGGACCAAAGAGACCAAAGAGACCAAAGAGACCAATGATACCCGTCAGACCCAAAAGACCAAAGATACCAAAGTCGCAGCCTTTTCCAAACCAAACTTGAACAAGTTAGAACGTAAGAAAAAGGACAATAAAAAGGTCGATCTGAGCTTATCTGGTAAATTAAGTAAGGTTGATCCTACAAGAAATGTTACTAAAAATAAAAAACCCAAAAATGCAAACAAGAAATTAATCATCAAAGAAAAAGACATTACAAATAAGAAAAACAAGAGCCCCACTGTGAAAACAAGTGTTAACAGGACAAAAATGAATAAATCTTTTAACAAACCTCAAAATCAATCTAAAACCAAAGAAGTTCAATCAACTATAGATTCCTATAGTAAAAGGGTAAATAAGGGTAAAAAGAAATAAATAATCTATCTATTGTCTACTGCAAAAAAACAAGAATTTGTGACTATCATAAAAAGGATTATGAGGAAAATATCTGATGATGTAATCAAGCAAAATCAAATGCCTATCTTGGATTTACCAAAAATAGGATATGATAATACTGTTTGGTCCGATGAAAAAAGAATGCTTACAACAGGTGACAAAAAAATTGAAGTCAGTCCCGATAGTGTAAAGAAAATACCCACTTTTGCTCAATATTTGGTCATGGCCAATGCGGTAAAAAAACTACTTGATGAAGATATGGAAAGTACTATTCGAGGGATGTATTATGCAACCCTTAGTAATGTAGGAGACGGTAAAAATAGGCAAAAATTTTGGACAGGCCAAGAGGATTCTGATAATGCTATAAAAGCTGTTGAACTTTTAACTGGAATCCCAAGAGAAGAGTTTTCTGTAACTTCAAAACCCAAAGGAATGATTTCTGGTCCTATAAAATTGCGAGTTGGAGGTGATATAATAGATTGCAATCTTGGAAGCCGAGCCACATCTCAACTTATCCCAACCAACATGGGAGATGTCCAAATAGATGATGTCAAGGCGGATTTTGTAATGGTGGTCGAAAAAGACACCGTTCTAAATAATATAAGAAAATCTGGTTTTATTCAGAAATACAACGCTATTTTATTGACTGGATCGGGTGAACCGGATCGTGCAACAAGAATGATGGTGAAGATTCTAAATGAACAGTGGAAAAAACCTGTGGTAGTTTTTGCCGATGCAGATCCTTGGGGCTTAGGTATTGCGTTAAGGTACAAGATTGGTAGCGAATCATTGAGTTATGATAGTGAGAGGCTGGTAACTCCAAATGCTCAGGTCCTTGGAATGATGTTTTCAGATATTTATCAGTATAACATTCCAGAAGTTGCTCGATTGACAGCAAGTGATGAAGATATTAATAGAGCCAATGACATGAAAAAGAAACCTTGGATGCAAAATAAACAATGGCAAAAAGAACTAAATCTCTTTTTAAATAAAAAGGAAAAATGTGAATTAGACGCTTTTTTTAAACATGGATTTAAATATCTATCCGAAACCTATTTGCCTCAAAAGCTTCGTATGGTGGGTTTAATCTGAGTGAGCTCGAGTATTTTTAAAAATATTTTTTGATAACTAATTGATAGGATGTATGTATATACATGCATATATACATCATCAGTCGCTTACTATTTTTGATATCATCAGCTTGTTTAACTTATGGGCTGTCTTGTCAGTATCTTTTATTCTTCTGTTGTAATTTGAGATTATCAAGTCGTGATGATCACTTCTTCTGTCTGCATTGCAGTTAATGCTCCTGGTAGATTTCACTTTTAAAATGCAGTATTTTTTATATAATGATTTTATATAATCTGAATTAGAATTAGAAAGCAATACTTTAGAACCAATATTGTCTAGCCTGTCAAATTCACTTGCCAATTCTTTGTGTTGCTGAATTCCAAAACTTTCTTTAGTGTAATCTGTAAAGTTTGATGTTCTTGATACTGGAAAATAGGGAGGATCCAAATAAACAAAATCATTGTCTTTACACTTTAATGTAGTGTTCTTATAAATATCACAAACAATCTTTACTTCTGCGCTATTAAGTAAACTGGAGCAATCAATAAGCTTCTCTCTGTTGCATATTTTTGGATTGAAATACCTACCATGGGGAACATTAAAGTTTCCTATCTTGTTTACCCTGTACAATCCATTATAACATGTCTTATTCAGGAAAATAAACTTCGCTGCTGCTTCTGTATTGGTTTTATTACTTTGATCATCCCTAACAAAATAGTAATACTTTTCTCCGCTATTATGATAACCGTTTTGATGATCCATCAGCATTTCTATCAGTTCATTTACGTTATCTCTTACTTCTCTATACGTGTTAATTAGATGAGGATTTGAATCTGATAAGTAAGCTTTAAACTGTTTCCTTGATTGGATTAAATGAAAGAAAAAAGCACCACTACCTAAAAAGGGCTCAAAATATCTGTCAATGATAGTTGGTGTAAGTTTGTCTAATAATGTAACTAGCCTTCTCTTTCCACCTGCCCATTTCAAAAAAGATGTTGTATTGGTTTTGTACAATTGGTATGTAATTATGGATTAAATTGTCATTAAGACATATGATTGTTTTCTATGTCATTAAATTATAGTAAAAACTAATAAAATGCTTTTATCAGTATTATTTTTCAGTCTTTATCTGATGTAAGAAAAGAATAAGATTCTTTGACTTTATTTGACGCATCTGTGAGGAATTGATTTCTAATAGCTTTTCCGTAATAAACTATATCTCTAGATAGCATTTCTATCCTTAGTAGTGTTTTTTTGTTTGTTAGGTTGCCTGCATCATCAAAGTCATCGGAGCTTGTTGATATGCCGTAGGGCATACTCCATCCGTAGCATTGTCTTACTGCAGTCCTCATTTGTTCCATTACTGTAAGGCCTTTTTCATGAGATGCACAAATGTATCCAAATGTTTTACCTGAAAATTCCTTCCAAAAATAGTCTAAAAAATTCTTTAATACGCCTGACATTGAACCATGATAATCAGGAGAAGTCAAAATAATTGCATCTGCCCATTTGACCATGGTACTTGCAAGTTGTAAGCTTTCTTTTTCTGCCGTTTGAATTTGATCATGATTTAAATTGGGTTCATAAATAGGCAACCTGTTTTTTCTGAGGTCAAATAAATTAATCTCTGCATTGTAATTATTTTTAGCTATTTTTAAAGCGTGCTCTAATGCTTTAAAACTATAGGAATTGCTCCTCATACTTCCTGCAATTCCCAATAATTTTATTGTCATTAGTTTTTTCTCATTTGTTTATTATTTGAATATTTACTTTTTTTATTGATCTACAAAAACAGTTCAAAGATAAAGAAAGAAATCAAAGCCAATTAATCTTCTACTAGAATTAAATTATAGTTTTGAGAACAAAATAAGTACATAATTATTAAAAACAATCCTCATAAAGAATATCCTCTAAGAAATTATAACTATGTATTACAATAAACTAACTTCGGGTTTCATATCTGCAATTTTCTTATTATTAGTTATAAGTTCAGCTAACTTTTCGTCAATCAAATTGGTTAATGCTGCTACAGGTGATCTGGTAAACTACAACAATAACTTTCAAACATATACATCCCCCAACGATCCTAATAAAGACTCCGCCATGCAAAATGCTGATTGTGTGGTGAATTTCATGACAAGTTATGTATATACATCTTCATCAGCTGAAAATTGTAACAATAGTGGTACTGCTACTGGTAGTAGCAGTCCATCAGTGTCACCTGCTGCACCAAGTAGCCAAAGTCAGGGTTTACCGTCAACTGATGGTCCTCAAACAGGCGTCACAGATGGGTCTGGGGTAGGCGTAGTTCGAGTCGTGGATATGAATTCTAATGCAGGAGGCTATACCCCAGCACAATCCTCTTCATTTGTAACAACTAACAGCAATCCTAGTGATACTAACAATGTAAATGTAAATGTAAATGATGATAACAATGATAACGACAAAGATGTAAAAGACAAGGATAATGATGATGATAACAATGATAACGACAAAGATGCAAAAGACAAGGATAATGATGATGATAACAATGATAACGACAAAGATGCAAAAGTATACAACGAAAGCACTGTGACTAAAGAAGAGCGCAAATTATTGCTTACCACCTGCTTTGAAAGAGCATATGAAAAAGGAGATTACTTGTCAACTGGTGAAATTGAAAAATGCGCCAAGAACTATAACAGCTAATTTTTTTTTGAGTTAGTTCTTGTTTTTGATCACTCAGTTTCTGTCACAATCAATGATTTAATTTTTTAAATACCATCATTGTGATATTCAAAGTTTGAAGCCTTTCTTCTGATATTTCTGTAAATTGCAAACCCCTTAACTAAATCTGTGCTATATCTCCTCATTTAAAGAATCAATTGTGCAAACACCGTACTAAGATTGTTTTATTAAAATAAAATAAAATAAAATAAAGGAATATTTCTTCAAAATGGAAATACTTGATTGATAGTGATTATCACCAATCAATCTAAATCCAGTACTGCTTATCATTATTACCACCACTATATCTATAGATACCCGAACAAACGATAATATCCATAATACTTGGATGACAAGATATTAAACATGATTTAGAACTTCTTATGTTAATCGCGTTAGAATCAATGAAATGAGATTATATATGTTTGAGAAGAATATATTTCAAAAAATTAAAGAATGAATAATCAAGTGTGTACTTATTATTGTGTTTTTGCGTAAAGAACTTATGGATTCTGATTCGATCAAAAAGAATTACTTTGATAAACTCGGGTTGCTTTTTGAAA
>JACDCB010000012.1 GCA_013694585.1 Candidatus Nitrosopumilus sp.
ATAAAGAACTCATTGTCGCCAATGAACAGATAAGACAACTTGTATTAAGTCAAAAAGAATTCATAGATATCACAGCTCATGAACTAAGGACACCAATCCAAGCCATATCCGGAAATTTCGAATTGATAAAAATGACTTACGTTCCTTCACTTTTCCAAGTTTCGTCCAATAGGCAAAATAGTAATAATATTGACAAAGATTTTGAGATATTATTCAAAGATAAGAACAGATTAAATGATTTCGCATTTGGACTTGTCTCTACATATAGAAATGCACAAAGGCTAGAGAAACTTGTAAATGTTATATTAGTCGCATCACGAATTGAAAGTAATCGACTAGAGCTACATAAAGAATCCTTTAATTTAAACGAAGAAATACAAAATGTAATTAAAGATGTTCACAATAAAATAGACCTTAGTTCACATCATGGTGACTCGCCTCCTTCCATTGACATCGTCTTTGAACCGAAAGAAGATCCCATCACCATATTTGCAGATAAAATACGGATTTTTGAAGTTATTTCAAATCTGATAAATAATGCTATAACGTTTTCAAATGGTGAATCCATCACTATTTCAGTTAAAAAGTTTCAAAATAATGAGAATGAAATGAACCATGTTAAAGACGACGACCTTGTATATGTAGAAAGGGATATCGGGAAGAAAAAAGATGAATGTGTACTAATATCCATTAAAGATAAAGGAAAAGGTATTGACAAAGAAATTTTACCACGACTATTCAACAAGTTTGTGACCAAATCAGATCAAGGTACCGGTTTAGGGCTGTTCATAGCCAAAAATATCATTGAAGCACATGGGGGTCGAATCTGGGCTCAAAATAATAAGAATGAAAAAGGGGCAACCTTCTCGTTTAGTTTACCAATAAACAAGTGATCCAGTTATTCAAATACCATCTGGTTGAAGTCGATATAATGCTGACTCTCATTTGGCAATAGGCTCGAATAATAAATTACCATCCATTGTTTTTCATCTAGTATAGACTGTGTAAGGTGGCAGCGCCGCCCTTGAGGGGCGGCGGCGATATGATCATTCAATGCGTAAGAAAAACCCTGTTCACCATCTTACCGACGTCATTGTTTAGTCAGAATAAGAAATCTAGATATCGTGTTAAGATTTCGATAGCAGGAATTAGTATCCTATCTTACATACTTCTTTTCTTAATCTTTCTAACTCTTGTTAATCGAATATATTGGATTATTGGGAATTTCAGTTCTGATAAATGGTAGATAAGATAGAGGTAACAGTTACAGATTTATCTAAAAAAAATAATGGCAAAGCAGGCTATGAGAATATGTATTCTGTGGCTAACATGTCTATATGGATGATGGCAATATAGATACAATTGGTTTTGCAATTGATAAGGAAAATCTTCAAATCTTGAGAGCTAAGATTGACGCGGCATTAATAGACGATAATAAGAAACCATCCAGTCCCAATACAAACAAGAAACCCAAACAGACAAAACTTTGATGATATGTTACTGTTAAATTAACCATGGCGCCGCCCCTTCAGGGCGGCGACCGTTCAGTATTAGTACTTTGAATTTTTACCTGAAAACCTATTGATTACTATTGCTACTATCATTACTAATAGCTGTATCATCTAGAGTAAAGGCGCCTGTGTATACATCACCAAGCGTGCTATGTGCTAATATACCACTTCTATTAAAGATAACAGATCCCTCAGTTACATTTTTTAACAGTGTATTGGGTACAATTTTTATATCTCCTACTTCCCAAAATCTTTTTGGTTACATTTGCAGGTTGTTGCTCTTCTGTAAGCTCTTCAAACGCAATGACATCAACAGGCTTCCTTTTGGTCAGACATTCCCCACCTTCTCGATTGTATTGAGTTGCTGCAACTCCAGTGATCACCATACCTCCGTAACTATGACCTACGAGCACGACTTCAGACAGGTCTTCATAAAATAGCATATTGCCACGTCGTTGACATGAGTATATAATGAGATTGGATCAAGTTGATCTAAAAGATGGGAACTGGCGCCCAATCCATTTAGTGTAGGGGTATAGACATCATGTCCTGCAGCGCGTAGGAGCGGTGTCAAGAAACGCCAACACTAGCCTCCATGTCCAGTGCCATGCACTAAGACGAAGGCCACCATATTGCCTGATAATAGCCCCAAAGTATTTCAATTTTAATACAAGACGACATAATTTTCAAATTCATGATGGGAAACAAAATGTAAATGAGATCTTCATGTCCGTTATAATCACAACA
>JACDCB010000182.1 GCA_013694585.1 Candidatus Nitrosopumilus sp.
AAATTTTGTTCTATATACTCATATTTTTAGAGAGATTTCATGATGATCAATTATCTTTTGTTTTTGTTCTTCTGACAATTTATCAAAATCTTTTTGATGATACAAGCATATACCCTTCATATCTATATCGTAATGAGAAGGTAGATACAATTCGTAGTCAACAAGTTCCCGTATACGATGTTTGTAAGGAAACGCACCCATATCGCCTAAAATTGATACACCAGATTTTCCCATCATCTTGGCATCTTGTACTAAATTTCTACTAGAGATATAACTAGATTCCACAGTTTCATCGCCAAAATATTTCTCTAGAGAATCAACAATTATTAATGATTTTTCGTCCTTTTCCCATTTCTCTACATCTATAGAAATATGCCCTTCCGACAGGGATTTTCTGACAGAATCTTCAGTTTCATAGAATGGTGCCAGTTGAATAACTTCGTTTCTTTCCTCAACCCTTTTTTTTACATAATAAGAATAAAACTCTCTTAGTTTCTCCAAGTCCTCATAAACAACCAATGTATGAGTCCCATAATCTGATTCTGAAATAGTATTAGCAGCATTTTCTATATCCATTCGTAAGAATTTATCTTTAACAGGAATATAGGAACACCATAATCTTATTTATATAATATAGTTTAATAGCATGTTAATATTTCTAATCCGTGACTTTGTGGTAATACATTCAAAGGTGTCGATTCTAAATAATAGATCATAATTATTCAGGATAGGATACTTCAGCAAATCAGCCATAAAGGTCAAGTTTTGAGCAGCCTTCGTTGCCGTTGAGGCAAAAATAATACAGATTAAAGTGTTATACTACCATATTGATCAACCGAATCTTCATACTTTTGCGTAGAGAGGAAAGGAACACTAGTCATGATATGGATTTGTATCTTTCAATAGCATTTCTTGATACTTGATTTAGGACATCTGTTCTGATCTCTACTGCTATGCAGTTTACTTTCTCAAACACATACTGTAACATCAAAAATTTCAATTCAGTATTTACGGTGGTCCTGCGAAAAGACTCTGCAATCCATGTGTGACCTATTTCAACCCCTATAATTTTGTTGATCGATACCAAAAAATCTGGTTGTCCCAACTGTAATGTTAAATTCTTTATCGAAAATGATAATAGGTAAAATGGTAATATCATGTTTTAACAAATTTTGTAATATGATAAATTTCTTCTGATTAGGTTTATTTACAATTGTTAATGTAGGTAGGGAAGATAATGAATTACAATATGTCTACCCTCAAGAAGAATAAGAAAAGTCCATCTCTAATACTGCTTGTTATCTTTAATGTATTTTCGGTATACTTAATAGGAAATGAATTTTCAACAGTTAAAGGAGCCACAACCGATAATCAAGACAAAGTCTTTGTAATGTATGCAGGATCGCTTGTAAAAATATTTGAGGATATCATGGGACCCGCATTTCAAAATGAAACTGGATATACATATGTCGGAGAAGGTAAAGGATCAGTTCAAGTTTCAAACTTGATTGGAGACGGATTTAGGACCCCCGATGTTTTCGTAAGTGCTGGAACAATTCCTATCACTAGGTTGATGAATAATACACCTCCCCTGACAGATTGGGTTTTAGAGTTTGGATCTGCTGAAATGGCTATAACCTACTCCCCGAACAGTCCATACTATACTGATCTAGAAAAGGCAAGAAAAGGCGAAATACCATGGTATGATGTTATTTCTCAACAAGGCTTCAATTTTGGTAGAACCGATCCTGAATTAGATCCTAAGGGTTATTATACTATTATTACTGCTAATCTGGCCAATATTTATTACAATGATTCTTTAATAAAGGAAAGAATTTTGGGTGAGAATAGAAATTCCAAACAGATTTTCCCTGAAGAGACATTAAAATCAGTATTAGAATTAGGTCAGTTGGACGCGGTTGCTTCTTACAAACATGAAGCAATTGCGAGGGGACTTCCATATATTACACTACCTAAAGAAATCAATCTGGGTGATCCTGTATTTTCTGAATTCTACAAAAGGGCTAATTATACATTGGAATCGGACCAAAAAGTAATCAATGGAGAGCCAGTTTTCTTCTCCATTACCATACCACAAACCGTTAAGAACCTAGACGGTGCAATCTCGTTTGTAAACTTTATACTCTCCAAAAATGGCTCACAATTATTGGAAAGTCAGGGACTGAATCTAATTAATATAACATCAGAAGGGAATACTAGCAAAATACCTTCATCCATAAAGGGTTTAGTTTCATAGTAACCTTCGATGAGAAAAACCTGGATAGAACTAACCTATGATAATATTTTTATATATTTAATCTTTTTTAGATAAAACTATTATCATCTTCATCTTTCCTTCCTTTCATGAGATTAATCCTAAGACTGAGCGTAAGGAAGTATTAACGAAAGTTGTTTGCGTCCTCTAAACTCAAAAGTTCATTCCAAATTGTTTCAAATAATATTTCTTCAACAAGACTCGACGGCTCTTCAATAGAAAAGTATCTCGAGTTTGATTGTTACACACTATCATTTTCTATGAATATTGGTTGAAATTAAGAAGCATTCTTAAAATATCATAATCATGTATGTTAGATTATACCCACATTTGAGGAACACCCGACCCGGCCAATATAGATTTTGTATGTTTTTTGTTAATTCGATTGTAATTATCATAAGATATCGGACTATTATATGAATAATTTTAATTTATTGGGTCGAATAGGTTATATGCATCTCTCCTCGCTGCTCAAACGCACCGGTTAAGTATATTTAATAAAGAATTAAGTATGTAGGAAAAAAGTGGGCTTTTGGTAGTGTTTTTAGCGTTACCTATTAGGTTACTAGGATCTATCCAAATCTATCTCAAACGAACATGTCATTGACTGATTTGATATTGCCAGTTGACAACTATGTTATCTATTAGAAAGTTATCAGGCGAGTCTATATTCCTTAAAATCTGGATATTATTTGAACCTGCTTTCAAGATTCCGTCATCAATTATTACAGTCAATGTAGCCCAATTTCCATCACCAGTGTTGCCAATGGTACCTTGTGGGCTAGTTACATTTTGTCCATTAATGTTCATTGTATGACCTTGAGAATAAGATCCAAATATTTGGATCAAAAGATAACTTTGTCCTACAGGGGTAGTATCAATTGTAAAGTTAAATGTATTTGATATGTCTCCTCTGAATGGAAAGCCTGGAGCAAAAATGTCATTCTTATTGTCTCCAAGATGTTGTTCAATGGGCACTACTATAAAACCAGAAGCTTTCATTTGAGGGTTAGTAGTCTCAGGACTTTGACCATAGGTAATAAGTGATGACGATAATGATAAATAGCTTAAACCTAAAATTGCAACCATCATAAGAATCCTAATGAAAATTACCTTTGTTCTTAAACCGACTATATTTTCTTTTATTAGATTATTTAGCACACATTCTAATTACAATTAAAGTTTATAACAATGTAGTAGTTGATCGATGTTCTTTCGATTAGGCTTACTAAAATGTAATGTTTAAAATAGTAGAAACCAAGCCCAATGTAAATGGAAATATTAGATGCATATGCATATCTAGCTTCACATGTACTTAGTCAATCAGCCAACCCAAAAATTGTACCGTTAACAATACAAATCCGACCCGGCCCATTGAACTTGTATATACTTTACCGATTTTGTTATTGCATTATCGATAAATTAATCTATTAATGGTTATTTTTAGACTTATAGAATAAATTCAACATCATCATTTGAAAAGGTGTAATCTTTTATAATATACGCGATCAACTTAAAATAAAAAGGTAATCCATTCCCTATATAGGCATTATAAAAAAATAGATGTCTCAATTTTTAAAAAAACTAATCTTCTGTTTTTACGAATGGATCAATTTTTTGCTCGTTCGAATATACATCATCTGAATTGTTAGAATCTCCCTGTCTATGGGCATGTTTGATGTGATCATCTAGTTCAATATTATTGCGCGCAACCAGTCCACATATACTGCACCTTTCTCCGCTTGGTTTCTTGTGTTCTAAATTTTCTTTAGGTAAGAAACCTTGGTCTTGTGGTATATCTGTTCCTGGATCTGAACCCATGTTAAGAATATTATAGTCTAAATATTAAACTTTTTTTTCAATAACTTTTAAAACTTGGGTTCTGCTTCCGCATAATTGCGTTTTTTAATCATTAGATTATACCCACATATGAGGAACACCCGACCCGGCCCATTAAAACTGTAGATTACAGGCAATTATGACCTGCATCCGACCCGGCCAATATAGAATATGGATGTTATAGTTGATATTATAGGAATTATTTGAATAATCTCATTCATAATGTAAAATATATTCGTAATTTATGGTTGCTTATTCCCATATCGTATTAGAAACTGTATCCATATCATATCTTGTTACAACCGGATCAAATACGAATTTAGATCTCGGCGGAGGTTATAATGATGCTCTCATATGATCAAATAATGATTTATTCTCATAGTCATAACTTAAATTAGATTTATTCAGACAACTACTCAGCAAAAACCTTATCTTTAGCCATTTATTCACTTCAGGGCGTTTGAAGATAGAGACTTAGCGCAGATCGATGCAACGGTAATCGTGGGTATCTTGCTTTTAGCAGGTATGACAACCATTAATCCAAATATACCTGAACAATCAAGAATAGCCGAAGCATTTGCTATAACCTGGGAATTGATATTACCATTTGCAATTTCTGGGATACTAGCCTTGGCTGGGAGAGTAAAGATTGCGAAAATCCTTACTGCTGCAGGATTTGGATTTATGATCATAATGTTATTTGCCGTATGGCAAGAAATATACCCAAGATGAAATAGCGACTTGCGGTTCTTTTCGTACCAGAAGCATTAGTTGCTCATTCGTGATCACCTATTTGTGCTACCATTTTTGGGTTAATCCAATGGAAGCAATTGACTGTTAATGCACTAGAGGACTTTGGCCGGG
>JACDCB010000183.1 GCA_013694585.1 Candidatus Nitrosopumilus sp.
TTCTATGACAAACAGCCAATTTTTTTCAATTTTATTTATCTCGATGATGACGACAATTTTTGCGAGCGCTTTAGCAATTTCGAGTGTAAATATTCTTGCTTATGCAACTTCATCCCTGGGCCAATCGATTCAACAAGGCCAACAAGATCTTCAATCGACTATAAATAGCCAAGTCCAGCAATCGATTACAGAAACTATAAACAATATAAACAAAAGTAATGATTCAAGTGTTAGCAACATCACAAGCAATCAAATACAAAATATTACAGGTTCTTCAACTGATGTGATAAAAGGAGGTATAACGAGCATACAGAATGATCCGTTGGATAACACAACCACCTGGATAGTAGGCGGTGTATATAGGATGGAAAATCTTAGTTCGGGAGCTCCAACATTTAATACATCATTCTATATGGTAAAAACAGATGGTAATTCTTCTCATTCTCATGAAATTTATGATTCATTCTTGATCACCACGTCAACTGCTAGTGCAATAAGTAATTCGACACACCTTTATGGTACAACAACTGTAACCATGAGAGATGGACCCGTAAGTAATGTACCAACAGATATTACCTTGCTGGGTGACAGTGCCATTAGAATTTGGTTGGACCCATCTAAGGTCAATAATCATTTTGGAGATTCATCCATTTATGGAACTCAGGAATTAAAATGTGTGGAATCGCCTGCTTACTGTAAATGAGTTAATAAAGATCGGAATACCGCAACTTAACACCAGACTGTTCATTATTACATGAACAGGGCTTTTCTTAGAGTAATTTATATTCATTTTTTCTTGAATTATCATGACCTGGTCCTTTCAGATCCAGTCTATTTGAAAGTAGGTTTCTAGATTAATCAACAAATCAATGAAAAATATACCGACGAAATAAACCGTAAATTATATCAATATTTTTAGATATTCATTTCAATTCTAACTACCGTTCCTTTCCGGATTGAGTATTCAAACTTGATTATAGAATTGTTTTGTCTTTTATAATGTTAAAAAAAGAATTAATTATTTGCTTGTGCTAAAGCATTACTTCCAGTATTACCCTGTAATTGTATATTCAAGTTATTTCCCGATAGCACTGAACTTCCGCCAGAAACTACTTGACTATTCTGGTTTGATTTCTGAGATTGACTAATTACTTGTTTTGCCTTGTTACTCTTTTTTGCGAATGCATCTTCTGAAATTGCTAGGGGGGCTAAGATCAAAGCAAGTGCGAGAAATACTGCAGTTGATACTAGTAATGTTTTACTTGTATTCATACTTGTAAACTCAATTACTACAATTTAATATATATTAGATATTTTACAAATTCATACGAATATCTTTAATAATGTTTAAACAGTTAAATTTTATATACGGTTTATTCATTTCACCTAATGAAATTTGGAGCTAACTAAAGACAAATGGAGATATATCATATTTATCTCAAGATTTTATGATAAAAGTTACCTTTTATTCGTAGAAGTAATATCTTTTTGGTTTAGTTAGTTTCGAGTACGGGAGAATATATAGATCAAACGGGGTTGAAATCAAGAAATACAATGACTACAATATAGAAAATTCCATGCATGTCACGCTTATTCTTAATGTCCTTTAGTTATGAATAACCATGGAATAGTTAGTTTGATTATTTCTAAAGATGGCATTAGAGTATAAGAATACATCATTACATACAAAGTAGGCCTTGATATGATGATTATATTTTTCCAATACATTATATACTAAATAGACTATTGTATATCGATTGGAATTGGATTTTCCTAATTATGTTAACGGTTTGGAAACGATCACTAATCAAGATCTGTTATGGGTTTACTTGGAAAGACCCACAAGAGAGAAAATGGATATTGTATCCAAAAATTTTCCTATTCATGAGTTAAATATCGAAGATTGTTTATCGAAAAATCAACTCCCAAAGATTGATAGATATGACGATCATATATTTGTCATACTTCAATTTCCAACTTCTCTGAAAGAAAGAGCTGCCCCAAACTTTACACAACTCTCTTTGTTTATAGGTAAAGATTATCTTATTTCGATTACTCAGGGTGATCTCCATCCATTAACTGAACTATTTAGAACTTGTAAAAGCAGAGATCATAAGATCAGGAATAATTTCATGGGTGGATCTCCCGGATACCTATTACATTCAATCATAGATGCTTTGGTTGATAATTTACTCCATATACTAATGAAAATTATTGGAAACTTAGACGACATAGAAGATGAAGTGTTTGATGATAAAGTGGCAAATGCTAAGGAAATATCTATCCTCAGAAGAGAAATTACAACACTTCGCAGAATAGTCCTGCCGTTAAAACGAATCATGTTAGAAATCACATCCAGAGACGTTAAAAGATTTTCAAGCAGCCCAGAGGAGGAAGACCTAATTGATTATTTTGACGACATTAACGATCATATATCAAAAGTACTTGAAGCCCTTGACGAGTCAAAAGAAACAATTGAAATTTACAAAGATACCGATAATATGTTGAATTCGGAAAAAACAAATAAAATTCTAAGCTTTCTAACAATATTGTTCACACTATCAATTCCAATTACTGTAGCAGGGACTTTCTATGGTATGAACATAGTCATTCCAGGCAGTGTCAATCAGTCAGAAAACATTATCGATTATTTTCCACTTATTTTGACTTCATCGCTTTCGTCGTTGGCTGCAGGAGTAATGATATATTACTTTAGAAAGCTAGGATGGATCCGTTCATAGCGTCATCTGTAGGATATCTCCATTTTTTACCACCAGTATTGACTTGAGATGAATGAATCATTTCATGGGGAATATCAGAGCGAGGTGTATGGAAGATAATATTTATCCTTTCTATTTCATCATTTGTTAAATTCCAACCACTACTTTCCCTGTTCGCATTCATTCTCTTTTTATGAACGGTTTCTAGAATGGTAGTTATATTTTTATTCCGTATTAGAAAATTAAGTGCAATGTGGCTGGGTGTTATTTCGTGGTTCAGTGTAATCTCATTCTATAACGTTCGAGCTTCACTCGACAGAGAAGGAAAGTCCACATTACCTAATGGCTAATCGCAAATATTCTGCTATTGATATTTCATGTTTAGTACAATATGAAGAATACTTTGCTAATACGCCGATATCCTAAATGGTAAAGCAATTGATTACATGCTATTCGCTTATACGATCCGAATCGGTTTCATGAGAACCTGGTATTGGTATCTTTCAATACTGGGCAGCCCTTGCTTGTAATAGATCGTAAAGTTTTGTCCTTGAGAATAAGGGCAATTTTCGACTGACCTGGGTATTCCGTCCGAAGCCTCGACTATGCAAGTATCGCTCTGTTTTATTTTGACTACTACGTTCTCTTGAATACTTGGGCTAAAAACCGCCGTAAGGATCCACCCATTAAGATAATAACCAAAACTATCCCTGCAATTATGAATAAAACCGCCATCATTTTTGGTGAAAGGTCAAAGTCCATTTTTTTATCCCAATAAACTAAAATTCTGCCTTGTTATAATGATAGTTTTTATTTTTTATCGAAATTTAACCCGTCCTGCTTTCTTACTAACTTATTTCTAGAGGTTCAGTTGATAATTTAGTCAAAATTAATATCTGCCAATTTATTAGTCCTTTATAATGCTACCTTGTATGTTTATTTGAATCCAAATGCCATATGAGTTGCTGTATAAGCTATTGGATGACGACTGAGTATTTTGGTCCATTTTTCAAAGTTCAAGCCCATCATAATAATTAATACAAAACGAATAGGTCGATATAATATTTTTCTCAAAATGGATTTGAATTTCTTATTGCCCGATGTTATTAGATTTGTTTTCAAAAAACTTTAGGAAAAAATATTCTTCAAAACAATCTTCCTCAAATATAAAATACAATTGTCGATATTTGTAAAGGACTGATATCTAAGTTGATTTTTATTATTGATCTTCAAATTAGTGTAGTTATGGTTGGGTATGCATTCTGAATGGAACAATTGTGGTAATCATTTAGTTAATTCGGATCTTCCGTTAATTTCTCATCCTTTTAAGAAGTCTTGCAATTTTTTGAGTATAAAGCAAGGTTGATGAGATAATATATTGCTTTAGGTAAAATACTAATTTATTACCCATGACAACATCTATAATCCGATTAAAATAACGAGATTCATAAGCTTGTACATAGAATTGAGATTATTTCAAGTAAGGATCAAAGTTTCAATTTATGAATGAAAAGAATTCTCAAAAAGATGCATGGATTGCACTCGCGATCCTTAGCAGCCTGGCACTAATAACTATGTATGGAGAGACTATGCTAATCCCTGCTATCCCATATCTAATAGATGATTTTAAAATATCCTATAACACATCGTCTTGGATATTAACAGCCTATCTAATTGCTGGTGCAGTGATGACTCCAATTATAGGTAAACTTTCGGACATTTATGGGAAGAAAAAGATATTGATGATTGTAATCGTGATATATTCTGTGGGGAGTTTGTTAGGTGGATTGTCTAATGATATCTTTATGATGATAATATCCCGGGTAATACAGGGGATTGGCCTAGCTATGTTTCCTGTTGCTTTTGCAATTATTAGAGAGAAATTCCCACATGAAAAGCTTGCGATAGGTCAAGGAATTTTTACTGCAGTTTTTTCAGCAGGTGCCATAGTTGGTCTTGGATTGGGGGCAACCATTGTTGAATATTTTAGTTGGCATATGACTTTCCTCTCAATAGTTCCATTAATGATAATATTATCGATTGTGGTACTTAGGTGGGTTCGAATTGATTCGGAAAAACTCATTTCAAGAATACGAGGTAGTATAGATATAACCGGGACTTTGGTGCTGGTATGTATAGTTTCAACTTTCCTCACGGGTTTGACGTTATTACCCAATTCTATTTCAGGTCCAAACAACAATCACATGGTAATGATTTTAGCTCTGTTCATGGTCTCCATATCCCTTTTACCATTGTTCATTTTCACACAGAAAAGGGCTCAATCCCCTATCATGGATCTTAATTTGTTGAAAGATACTATTCTTTTACCTACTAATTTATTGATAATGAGCATTGGGGTTGCTTTTTTCATAATATATCAGACTTTGCCAATCTTGATACAGAGTCCTACTCCACTTGGATTCGGTGGCGGTCCTATAGCCACTGCAAGTGTTCAACTTCCATTCATGGTTTTGTCATTTGTTATTTCAATTTTGTCAGGATTTTTAATATCTAAAATAGGTAACATAAAACCAACCTTGATCGGAAGTATTATAAGTACTATTGGCTTCTTTCTGCTCTTTATTTATCACCCATCTGAACTTGTGATATCGTTAGAACTTTGTATTGTCGCAATAGGATTGGCGTTCGCAGAAATAGGTGCTTTTAATATCTCTTTGGTATCTGCACCTTTAAACCAGAGTGGTACGTCCTTAGGGATCACCATGCTGTTATTTTTGATTGGCATGTCATTAGGTCCAGCCATTTCTGGTATCTATTTAGAGAGCTTTAGATCCACGATTGACAATACAAATGAATCTTATCCAACTCCGCTCGCTTATGATTTAATCTTTGTAACTGCCGTATTAATCTCAATATTGTCTGTGATACTCACGCTGTTCATAACAAAGAAACTAATAAGTAAGACAATCTAATTTGCAGGTCTGTGACCCTGCTTGACCCAATATTTGTATGATTGAAAATTCTAGAATAATACTAATCCTATCCTGTAGAACGTATTGATAACTTCATTAATAAAATAAAAAGTTAAATATCTAAATAGAAATTAGAACTCTTACCCTTTTACTATCTTACAATACATAAATTAAGGTGTATAATGAAAATGTTATGAGTAATCTGACATTGGCTTTTATGGCTGAGAAATCAATTAGAATCTAAATTGTAGAGGATCCATGGATTTAGATGGAATGTATATAAATTCCAACAACAATTAGACATTACCTTTTGAAAAGAGAACTTGATGATATTTTTAAAGCATATATTGTACAACTAATTATTGACAAACAAACGGAACAGGCACTAGAGAGTTTAAGTCGATTTTATGAGATTAGACCACCCGAGATTGTTGTTGGTACGATCAAAGGAAAGAGAAGGACCGTGTACGCAGTGTATGTTCAAAGAGAATGTAGAATATATTGTATAAATTCAGAGATTTTTTACAATCCCTTCATAATAATGCACGAGTTCTATCATCATTTGCGAACCACGGCGGGAGTTCATAAGGGATCGGAAAAACATGCTAATATGTATGCTAGAGGCTTTATTGATTCTTATAAAACTATCATTAATGAGATCGGGCAGAAAGATAAGAATCTATAGCCAGACATTTGCATTCCCTTATGAAAAAATGATTTAAGAATTTGTCAAACAAACCTAACTTACGTTAGTAAATTGATGTTATTTGTTTGTTCATCAGATAGTCATCACTGTACTCTTTTCAGGATACTTTGAGTTTTAACTCCTTAGTCCTACTCAATAACTCACTACTACTAGATACAATTGATTGGAATTACCTTTCTGGCATGCTAACATTTAGGATAAGAAACGATATTTATCAGTTGCATTCAATCATATTATAGATGTTGATACCATTAGTGTCGGGTCATGATTAATTGATTATGACTTTTCAATTTTATAGGGTAATATCCAATATCCAAATATTGTAGAACGCGTTGAAATATGATTACTTGCAGCAAATCATATGAGATTTAAAAGAAGGTCATTACGCTACCATATTTTGATGACTGGGGAATTATGTTTTCAGCTATTAGAAAACCATACTTTCTGCTTATATCTGATTGGAGTTCAATTCTTCTGACTAATGCGTGTCTGGCCTCTGATTTGAAGATTATTTTATTGATTGGTGATGAGGTTGGTTTAAGTTTGATTATTTTTAGAAATTCGTACATTGGGGATAATATTTATTAAAAACTTTTAGTATGCTGCAACTGACCTGCAGTGGTTTATGTTGGTTATTACTTCTGAATGAGTCTAAATTCTTTGGCACCATAATATGGATCCAAAGTCATTGATATCATACCGAACCATCGAGGAAGGGAAGTTTAGTCATGCAGAAAAATCAATGAAAACCTTTAAACAAAATTTAGGAATCGAGCAAATATGATTTCAGTCCAAAACTATTCATCTAATGTTGGTATAGAATAACAGACAATCTCGGTCATTAGTAAAATAATATGTTTGGACCTAACATAAGGACAATGTTCTGTTTCTTTGCTTCAAATTTAACATTCCTTTATAAATGGACTGCTGCTACTCATTCTCTTGTTTTTAGTAATAATGCCAGATTACTCGGGATCTATATTATCATATAATGAGTAAATGAACTATTGTATTCCCTGAATTATTCTTTCATCGCGTTACTGAAAGCGTAATAAATGGTAGGGACGTTGGAATTAAGGTCGCTTAGAGCTATCAAATAGGTTTTCTATCTTAATATCTTTCTTACTATAAAAAATATTGTACATTTTTTTAAGTAATGAGTTATCAAACTCCTTTATTATATAATGCTATTACTTCTTGAATGATAAAGATTTTATCCTTAAATATGCTACTAATATTCTTAGTATTGGTTATAACGGGACCAAATGCACAAATGGTTTTTTATCAAAGCGTTGCTGCCCAAGGATCAAATAGTTACGAAAGTAGTAGCTCTAATTTTGATATAAATAGCATATTTAATAGCCTTCAAAACAGTTTTATCGATCCACTGGGGCAAGTAGACATAATTTTTCCTCCAGAAAGTACTGATTCTATGGTGCCTGTAAATCAACCCAGCTCCACTGATTCTATGGTGCCTGTAAATCAACCCAGCTCCACTGATTCTATGGTGCCTGTAAATCAACCCAGCTCCACTGACAAACCATCTACCACTGACAAACCATCTACCACTGACAAACCATCTACCACTGACAAACCATCTACCACTG
>JACDCB010000060.1 GCA_013694585.1 Candidatus Nitrosopumilus sp.
TTAGTGAGAGATAACCTTGCTAAAAAAAATGACAATAATAACGAGAACAACTATGATAAAATAAAACATCTAGTAGAAGTAGACGATGATATTTTAGCTGTTTTTATCATGACATCATCTCAAATAAAGGAATTGTACATAGCCAAGAATTCCAAAATAGATAGAAGCTATGTCGATTCTATTGTCAATGATTTAAATTTAGACAGGAGTGTAGAAAACGAAAAATTGACGATAGAGAGAATAAAACAAGATGGTAAAAGTATTTTAGGCAAAATAAAATGGATTGTTTTAGAATATGATAAGTTAAGAATACTAAAAATATATGAATTTGATAAAACTATATTTGTTTTAATAAACAGTAATACTCAGCTTGAACATACCGTTGACAATATTTTGGGATACTACTATGATTTGGACGAGACGCCAAAGAGTTTGTTCTGAAACTAATTATGACATAGGAGTTGAAAGTTAATAGTATCACAAGATTATGATATCAGTATCAATTATTTGGGTTATATTATTATAATAAAAATAATAATAGAATTTTAGGCAATGGCTGCTGAGTCCGTATTTATCCACATCATAATATCACTTTCTATTCTTCTTTTTAGTGCTAAAATATTTGCAGAGATATTTCAGAGAATAAAACAACCAGTTGTATTAGGTGAATTATTAGCGGGTATTATTGTTGGTCCTTATGCTCTTGGAGGTTTACCCTTATTTGATGGTCAACCTCTGGTTGTATTAGACGAAACTGTCAAGCATATAGGAGAATTGGCAGCTATTGTAATCTTATTTATTGCAGGTTTGGAAATTACACCAAGAGAATTCTTGAGAGGAGGTGCAGCATCATTTACCATCGGGGCATTGGGAGTAATCGTACCGTTCTCAGTAGGTTTTGTAATTCTTTCCATGTACGGACTGAATTCATTTGAAATACTATTGATTGCCACTGCATTAACAGCCACAAGTATAGCAATCTCTATTCAAGTATTAACAGAATTGGGGAAGATGCAGTCTAAGGAAGCCAGACTTATTTTGGGAGCTGCTATAGTAGATGATATTCTTGCAATAGCAATATTATCGGTAGTTGTTACAATGGTGCAATCAGGAGACACTTCGCCACAAATAATGGACGTAGCTTTTCTAATATTAAAAATTCTAGGGCTATTTGCTGTGCTATTGATTGGCGCCATTTTTCTTATCCCAAGAATATTACATAGAGAAAAATTATGGAGGTCAAGAGGCAGTATTGAAGGAATTACAACAGCAATTTTCTTTGGCATTGCGGGTGTTGCAGCCTATGTCGGTTTATCTCCCATCGTGGGCGCATTTGCTGCTGGAATGGCTGTAGCCAGTACTAAACTAATAAAGCAACTTGAAGAGTATGCTCACAAATTGCAGTATATATTTGCCCCCCTATTTTTAGCGATAATAGGTGCTCAAGTGGACTTGAGAGGCGTTAACATTGATGTATTAATTATTGCAGGAATAATTATTGCTATAGCGATTTCTACAAAACTTGTCGGATGTGGGCTACCATCCATGTTATTTCTTAAGGACAAGACAAAATCAATGAGGGTTGGAATAGGCATGATATCAAGAGGTGAAGTGGGATTGATAGTTGCAGGTGTGGGAGTTACCTCAGGAGTACTCTCTACCGATATCTATACATCAATAATCATTATGGTAGCTGTTACAACAATTATTACACCAATATGGTTGAAAACATCATATAAAAAGGAATTAATAGAAAAATAAATGCAATTTAACCATGGAAAATCGACAATTTCAATCCAAAGTAGACCATCTGTATAAATTACAATTTACCATACCCTTAACATTTTACCATTCTAAATTTAGTCTATACCCATGACTACCTAACATGTAAACAAATCCCATCCCCTCCATTGTATTGATTGATCGGGTTTGTAATGCTTTAACCTAATAATCCACTGGGAAAAAAAGACTGATCAATTTCGTAAGGGCCAATTTTGAATTTAAAACCCTATGAAATCTAATAAATAGAAACACTATCAAAAATATATTAAACGATCATCAAGGAATACTGTTTATTGTACATATTGGTACCATATATCATAAATGTAAAAAGAGTACATGAGGTAAAGTAAAGTAAACTACAATAAATTATTCTACCTCTTTTCCTGTAATTTCAAATAAATAGCGATAACCATTGCTTGTTCCGAGATATTTATGATCCTCTAGATTCTCTATTATATCGCCATCCATAATCCATTGAAAAGTTCTTTTTTCTTTTACACTATTAGAATCCGATGTTACAGTATTGATAATTCATATAGATAGAAAATATCAAAAAATAAATAGATCTTATAAATACTATTCAACAATTCTACAATTAAGTCGGGTTACTTTTTAATCTCATCTTTTATGGACAAAGGAATGTTTGCAAGGTTTCCATAATAGGTAGCATTGATGGGGTAAAGTCCCTGATTATCTAATAGCTTCGAGCCATTTTTGGAAAGTATAAAGTTTACAAAAGAGATTGCACCGTCCAAATTCTTAGCAGTATTTGGTATGGTGACTGAAAAGAAAACAGGTTCTCCATAAATTATTTTTTGATTAGATTTTAAAGTATAATTGGCCTGTTTGTAAAAATCAGAATATACAGGATCACTAAGACTTATCTCTTTAGGGAGAGTAATATATGTAAGTCCTCTTGAAATAGCTTCGTGTTTGTACGCAACTACAGCATCCAACTGACCTAATTCTAATGCGGACTTTAATGTTTCTTCAGGAAAGATCTGTTTTGGATTTCTATCTTCCCCAAATATCTCGTCTTTAATTGAGGAATTATTGTAATAAATATTTGCTAATTTAGCGGTTATGATTCCATAATATCCTTTTGGATCCAATTCAGGATCGGTCCTTCCAAATTTGAAACCATCCTGAGAAACAACTTCATACCAAGGTATTTCACCTTTTCTTGCTTTTTCTAAATCATCAAAATAAGGACTAGTTGGAGAATAAGCTATTACAATTTCAGCGGATCCGAATTCCACAAGCCATTCTGCAATAGGAGGAGTGATATTCATCAACATTAAAACTGGAATAGTTCCAGCACTTACGAATACGTCTGGTGTTCTAAATCCATCTTTAATCAAATTTGCAACATGAACTGACCCTTTACCTTCTCCCAAGTATGTATATTCAGATTCGTGCTGAAATGCAGGTCCAATTAGATCCTCAAATATTTTTACAAGAGATCCCGCATACATTACAAAGACTTCATCAGGTC